>JAEDLI010000129.1 GCA_016295375.1 Fibrobacter sp.
GCGCAAATTCAGAGTTGTACTTGTTGAACCGGAACATCCTCACAATGTGGGCTTTGTAGCTCGTGCCATGCACTGCTACGCCCTCGACGAACTGTATATCGTTTACCCCAGGCGCGACAAGGTCATTGAAAACTCTTACCACACGGCCCCCAACAGCCACGAGGTTCTGGACAAGGCGACTATCGTCCACAAGTTCGAAGACGCCATCGGGGACTGCGCCTGCGCGGTGGCCTTTAGCCGCCGCATCTACGGTTCGGCCATCAAGCACACCATGATGCCCGGGCTTTCGGAACTGCTGCCCGAAGATGGAACCGTCGCTCTCGTGTTCGGGCGGGAATCCTGCGGGCTGGAGACCGAAGAGGTGAACGCCTGTACCTACCAGTGCGAGATTCCTGTGCCGGGACTCATGAGTCTGAACTTGGCCCAGGCGGTAACGGTAGGCCTGTACGAACTTTGCCGTAGCGGAGCGTTGGCAAACGGCGAGGGCCGTGCCAAACGGACCACACGGGGTGTGGCCGAAACGGGGCCTGCCACCATTGAGCAGATCGACAGCTTCAAGAAGTTTATGGACCGTTACCTCACGGGGCAGTACCACGATCAGGCCTGGCGGGACAATTTCCTCAATACGCTTTTGCAGCGCCTGCACCCGACACGTAATGAACTTTCCGCCTTGTTCGGGCTAATCCGCAACATTGCCGGCAAGCCGGCCCGTCTGGAACACGCGGCAGAAAAGGCCGCCAAGGCCGCTAAAGCTGCCGATACTACAGAAAACGCGGATTAATTCTTGTTGGCAATCTTGCCGTAGAATTCACGAAAATCGTCCCAGCGGTAATAGGGGGCGGCGGGGCAATTCTTTACCGTCGTGGAATCACAAGTCACGGGCAGTTTCTGCTCGATTTCGTTGAGCATTGCTTTCACAAGAATAGGGGCGCCCTTCTTGCTGGATTTGTAAAAGACAAGCTGCACGTTGGCGGCCATGGGGCTGATTTCGTAGTCCCGCCAGACCTTGTGCAGGCCTTCCATTTCGGCAATTTCGACGCCTGTATTCCGTGTGCCGTTTTCCATTTGCAGCAATACGGCGAAGGGGAACACCATGGTGTCGTGGCCAAAGCGCAACGTGGCGGCAGGTTGTTTCCCGGTCTTTGCTTTTGCGGTGTCGGCGTCAATCACCTTGTCTGCCATTTCAAGGACGTTTTTCAGGAGCGGGCGGGCGTTTTCTAGACCTTCTTTTTTACCGAAGGGATTGTTCCCGAGAACACTGTACCACCAGGCGTTCTGGGCACGCCAGCGGGAGAAAAGTTCGTCTTCGGTCCACAGGTCGTAAAAGCTGAACTGGATTTCGGGGCTGCCTTGAAGGCTGTTTCCGATTTCGTAAATCTTGCTGAGCAGGTCGCCCGCATCGATGTTCTTCTGTACGTATGTCGAATCATTGAAAATCGCGTGCATCATGCGGGTGGGGTTCACATGGCTATACATCTTTTCGTTTTCTTTTTGCCAGGCGGGCGTGTTGGATTCGCCGATGATTTTCCCGAAATCCAGCGGGTTGATAAAGCTCATCAGGTACTTGCCCGATTCCTGATGGATATCCAGTTTCGGTTTCTGGGCCCGCAGTTCTTCAAGGAATGCCGCCATGCTCACCACGCAACGCACGCTGGTGCTTGCGTAGGCTTCGATGTAGGCGCCGTTCTTGAACACTTCAGGGAAGTTCTTCACCATGCGCTTGGCGATTCCCTGGTGTTGCTCGACTCCCTGTTGCGTCAGGTCTCCTGCTCGCGGGGCGGCATATTCGTCCAGATATTTGGCGCGCTCCAGCAGGCTCTTGCCCAGGTCGGTCAGTTTGCCGGCAGAGTCGGCTTTTGCAAGAATGCTATAGAGAAAATGGTAATGGTCGGCGGGCTGATGAAAGCGGCTGCCGTGCCTGCCGTAATGGCTTACGTAGAAAGGCTTGTAACCGGCCGGAGCCTTGGTGTACTTGGCGGTGGGAGTGGGGTAGGCGTAGTAGTTGCTGCCCATCTGGCGGAAATCCTGGGCAAATCCTGAGATTGCTACTGCGAGCAACAGTGTAAGAATAATTTTCATGCCGTTAATTACCGGTCAAAATGTTTAGTTATGGGTTTTGAGTCGGCGCTACGCACCTTTGAGTTTTTATAATCGCGCCCTTGGCGCCAATTTATGAACTGATAACTGACAACTCGTCGTTACTTCCGGTCCACCACTTTAAAAAAGCAACTTCTCGCGCCCGTGTGGCAGGCCACCTGCGGGCCCTGCATGCGGACCTTGAAGAGCAAAGCGTCAGAGTCGCAGTCGGCGGCCCATTCCACGACGGTCATCACGTTTCCGCTGGTATCGCCCTTGTGCCAGTATTCCTTGCGGCTACGGCTCCAGAACACCATCTCGCCGCATTCGTGCGTACGGCGGAGCGCTTCTTCGTTCATCCAGGCCATCATCAGCACGTCGCCCTTGTCGGCATCCTGTACAATCGCCGGAGCAAGTTCAACCCCGTCCACGACCACTTCGAATTTAAACTCTTTAATCAGGTCTTCAAATTTCATCTGCAATCTCTAGTAACTAGTAACTCGGAACTATTAACTACGCACCTGCCCATTCCCGCGCAACACCCACTTGTAGGTGCAGAGGCTTTCTACGCCCATAGGGCCTCGAGCATGCAACTTGTCGGTAGAGATTCCCACTTCGGCGCCGAGGCCATATTCGCCGCCGTCGGCAAATCGGGTGCTGGCGTTCACCATGACGCTGCTGCTATCGACATTGGCCACAAAGTAATCCTGCACGCTTGCATCTTCGGCGACCACCGCTTCGGTGTGGCGGCTGCTGTTCTGCTCGATATGTTCGCAGGCTTCGGCCACGTTGTCCACGAACTTGACGCTTGCCTTCAGGGCCAGGTATTCATGGTGGTAATTGCTGTCGTCGCCGATGTCCTTGATACGGCTGTCGTGGCTCTGGGCATCTTTGTTTCCGAAGAGTTCCACGCCACGGTCGGCGAGGCAGTCCAATAATTTCTTGACGGTGGCGTCATCGATGTGGCGGTCGATAATCACGCATTCCATGGCGTTGCACACGCCGGTGCGTTGGGTCTTGGCGTTAATCAGGATGTTCACCGCCTTGTCCATGTCGGCGGACTTGTCCACGTACACGTGGCAAATACCGTTGAAGTGCTTGATGACGGGAATCTTGCTCTGTTCCACCACCGCGCGAATCAGGCGTTCGCCGCCGCGGGGAATCACCAGGTCGATGCAATCGCTACGCTGCAACAGCATGCCCACCAGGTCGTGGCTGGTTTCGGTCACCAGCTGCACGGCGTCTTCGTCAATGCCGTTTTCGGCAAGGGCCTTGTGGAAAATCCCGGCGAGGCACTTGGCGGAATTCAGTGATTCCTTGCCACCGCGGAGAATCACGGCATTGCCAGCTTTAAAGCAGAGGCAGGCACCGTCGATGGTCACGTTGGGGCGGCTTTCGAAAATGAAAAATACAGATCCGATAGGAACGGCCACACGGCTAATCTTGATACCGTTCTTCAGTTCGCGACTTTCCAGCACCCGGTTCAGAGGGTCGGTAAAGGCGGCGATTTCTTCGGCGCCCTTGGCCATGGCCTCGATGCGGGCGTCATTCAAAGTGAGACGGTCCATCTTGGCGTCGTCCAGCTTGCCGGCGGCGGCTTCCAGGTCAAGCTTGTTGGCGGCCAGGATTTCCGGCTTGTGTTCCCGGAGCAACTTTGCCACCAGGTTCAGCACGGCGCTCCGCTTTTCTCCAGAGAGGGTGCGCAGGTTCTTGCTTGCCTTTTTGGCGTTTTTCGCCAAAAGGTCGGAATATTCGTCCAAGTTGGAATAATTTTTAGTCATGTTTTTAATATAGAAACTTGCTTTTTCACAAAAAGAAGTGTATTTTCAAAATACAGGTTTGTTTTTACCCTCGACATTGAGTGGTAGTCTAGGGTATCGGACTTGGGTGTAAGAGCCCGGCGTTCAACGTCGGGTTTCTTTTTTTTATATCTTTATACCGTAAAATAAAGAACGGTAAGTAATGAACATTTACAGTTGGAACGTCAACGGAATCCGTTCCGCCCTCAAGAAAGGGCTGGAAAACTGGTTCCACGAGACCAATCCCGATATCCTGTGCCTCCAGGAAGTCCGCGCCGAAACAGACCAGATTCCGGAATCCATGGCCAAGCCCGAGGGTTACTTTGCCTACTGGAACCCCTGCCAGCGCAAAAAGGGCTACAGCGGGGTAGGCGTGCTTACGAAAATCGAACCCGACGCGGTGAACTACGGCTTTGACATCGAAGAATTCGATGTGGAGGGCCGAGTGCTGCAGCTGGTGTTCCCGGACTGGGTGCTGAACAGCATCTACTTCCCTAATGGCGGCTCCGGCGACGACCGCCTGGATTACAAGCTCCGTTTTTACGACGCCTTTTTGGAAAATTCTGAGCGCTGGATTGCCGACGGCAAGCACGTGCTTACGGTGGGTGACTACAACACCTGCCACAAGGAAATAGACATTGCCCGTCCCAAGGAAAACGAGAACGTGAGCGGCTTCTTGCCCGTGGAACGCGCCTGGATGGACAAGTACGTGGAACACGGCTTTGTGGATTCCTTCCGCAACCTGCATCCGGACACACGGGACGTTTACTCCTGGTGGTCCAACCGCTTTGGCGCCCGGGGCAGGAACGTAGGTTGGCGTCTGGACTATGCCTTTGTAGATGAGGCCCTGATGCCCAACGTGGTCCGCTCCGAAATCCACACGACGGTCATGGGTTCGGACCATTGCCCCATCAGCATCGAACTGGAACCGCCCTTCGCTCCGCTGTCCATAAAGCCAGCATCTGCAGAAGCGGAAGTTCAATAGAAAAAGTCGCCCTTTCGAGCGACTTTTCTTTTAACTTGTCTGCGACAATTATGAGTGCAGGTATTCCACGATGGCGTCGTGGATAGTGGTGAACACTTCCCGCAGTTCCTCTTCGTCTTCTTCCAGAAGCGTGACGCGGAAGCCCTTCAAGTCGGTGCAGAAGCTGGTGCTGGGCACCACGCAGATTCCCTTCGCGCCCAGCAGGTAGTACACGAAGCGGTAGTCCAGGTTCGTGGTTTTGCTGCACCATTCTTCCACCTTCTTCTTGATAATCGGGTTGTCGATTTTCAGTGTCTGGTGGCTGTTCAGCGTGCCTTCGCGGAAGATGATGGTGTTGTAGAACGCGCCGTAGGTGGGGTTGAAGTAGAGTTCCGGAATGTCCGAAAGGATTTCGTTGATGATGGCGCTGCGGCGGCCAATCTTCTCGTTCAGCGCGGTGCGGTGCTCGATAAAGCGCGGATCGCCGAGAACGCGGGGGATTGTCATCTGCGGGAGCGTGGTGGAGCAGACTTCCACCATCTTGGCGTTGTCGATAGCACGGCAGAAGGCGTCGAACTGTTCGTCCTTGTCGCGGTTGTAGTATTCGACCCAGC
>JAEDLI010000130.1 GCA_016295375.1 Fibrobacter sp.
CTGACGGCCTTGGAAATGCGTTCGGCGATGTCTTTTTGGCCCTTGTCGGTTATCATGTAGGCTTCGTCTTCGGGGTTGCTGATGAACCCGATTTCAAAGAGGACCGCTGGCATCAGCGCACCCACCAGCACCATGAATCCGGCACCGCCCACGCCGCCTGCCTGCCTGCGGATTTTTCCGCCATCCATGGCCTTGAGCATCTCTTCGGTGAACATGTAACTGTTCTGCTTATACTTTTCTAGGCGGGCTTCCAGCTTGAACCATTCGATGGGGGACAGTTCTTCTTTGGCGTTCTTTTCGCCGTAGAGCGTGGCCACCTTGTTTTCACGACGGGCGATGGCCTTGTCTTCTTCGCTTTCGGGGGCGCGCAGCACGTAAACGTGGTAGCCCTTGACTTGCTTTTTGCGCTCGGCGGTAGCGTCGATGGCGTTGCAGTGCAGGCTGATGAACAGGTCACCGTCCCACTGGTTCGCAAGATTCGCCCGCTGGCCCAGCTCAATGAACACGTCCTTGTCGCGGGTCATCTTGACGTTGAAACCTTCTTTTTCCAGTTCTTTTTTCAAAAGCTTTCCGATGGCGAGCACGATGTCCTTTTCGTTGGACTTTTTACCCTGGGCGCCGGTGTCCTTTCCGCCATGACCGGGATCGATGACAATGGTCTTGACTTCGCGGGTCCCTGCGGTTTCGTTTTTCGGGGGAGCGACAGGCGTGGCTGCGGCGGGTGTGGCTGCGGATGCGGCCACCGCAGCAGGAGCTGCCGCGCTTGGAGCGGGAACGGCGCTTGAACTAGACATAAGCGTTGCGCTGGAGCTGGACTGCGTCACGGAGCTAGATGCCGGTGCGGCGCTTGAACTGCTAGGCTTGGCATTTGGGAAAAACTTGTAGGCGTCGTCTCTTGAAATCCAGAGGTGGCCGTTTTCAAGCTTGGGACTTGCCGCAAGCTCCATCACGTTGCTGTTGTGGGAAACGAAGGAAATCCCGACGGCAAACTTGGCCGTATCCTTGGCGGTAACCAAGATGAAGGTCTTTTGGATGGGGAACCAATGGAAGGATGCACCGGCGTCCTTGGAAAGGGCTTCGGCATCCAAAAAGTCGTTCGAAGCCGCATTGGGAGAGCCCCATGCGAAGGTGGCGCAGACAAGGCATGCGAATATGGCGGCGACCAGTCTTTTCATCGCAGATGCACCTTTGCCGCCCTGGCCATTTCCAGCTTGGCGTCGCGGTTGATAATATCTTGCCGCTTGTCCCGCTGGTCCTTGCCGCGGCAGATTCCCATTTCCAGCTTGGCGCGACGGTTCTTGAAATAGAGCTTCAGGGGAATCAGCGTGCAGCCCTTCTGCTCCTTGGCCTTGCGCATCTTGGCGATTTCATGGACATGGGCCAAGAGCTTGCGGCGCCTTGCCGGGAAATGGTTGAAACGGTTTGCAAAAACGTACTCATCGATATGGGCACCTACCAACCAGAGTTCGTTCTTTTTCTCGTCGATGTCGATCCAGGCTTCGCCCAGGGTGCACTTGCCGTCGCGAATGGACTTGACCTCTGAACCGATAAGCATGATACCCACTTCGAAGGTCTCATCTACGAAGTAGAGGTGCTGCGCCTTGCGGTTCACGATAACAGGTGTACTCTGTTCCTTTTTAGCCATAGGTTAGGCCTTCTTTTTCCAGCCGCCCTTTTTGCTGTCGCTGCCGGAATAGCTCTTGCTTTCCCAGCCGACCTTTTTCTTTTGCACATGGGGCACGGCATCGTCCAGGGCCTGCTGCAGTTCCTTGCAGCCGTCTCCTGTAATGGCAGAGGTCACGATGACTTTTTCCCTGTGCTTCTTGAATTCCTTGATGGATTCTTCGATTCCAAGGTCGCTCTTGTTCAGGGCGATTACATAGGACTTTTGGGCGAGCTTCGGGTGGAACGCCTTCAGTTCGCTCTTGAGCACGGTAAACTGCTCGTAGGCGTTTTCGGCAAAGCCGTCGATGACGAACAGCAGGGTATGGGTGCGTTCGATATGCTTCAGGAACTGGTGGCCGAGACCCTTGCCTTCGCTGGCGCCTTCCAGAAGCCCCGGAATGTCGGCCACCACAAAGCTGTGACCGTTCATCTGCACAATGCCGAGTACCGGCTCCAGCGTGGTAAACGGATAGTCTCCGACTTTAGGGCGGCCGCTAGAAATCTTGTTCACCAGGCTGGACTTGCCTGCGTTGGGGAACCCGACCAGGCCCACGTCGGCCATAAGCTTCAATTCCAAGAAGAGCTCTCGCTTTTCGCCTTTTTCGCCGGGGGTGCATTTGCGGGGTGCCTGCACCTTCGGGGTGGCGAAATGCTGGTTGCCCATGCCGCCCTTGCCGCCACGGGCCGCAATCCATTTCTGGCCTGCTTCGGTGAGGTCTGCGAGGATTCGCCCTTCGGCGTCCTTGACGATGGTTCCGCGGGGTACGTCCACAATCAGGTCTTCGGCAGAAGCCCCGGTGCAGCGCTTGGCGCCACCGGGCTGGCCGTTTTTCGCCTTGTACAGGCGGGCGTTCCCCATGTCCAGGAGGGTAGAATACTGTTCGTTGACTCTGAGAATTACGTGACCGCCGCGCCCGCCGTCACCGCCATCGGGGCCTCCCAGGGGCACGAACTTTTCCCGGTGAAAACTGACAATGCCGTCACCGCCCTTGCCGGAGCGTACTTCTATGGATTTTTCGTCTAGGAACATGCAACAAATGTAGAAAAATTGTTATCGGGAAAACCCATTTCTACTTGTTGCAGGTCCCGTACTTGCTGATGGAATGAATCTTTGACGAAATGTTCGTGCCTGGTTTCTCGAAACTGATTTCTACGCGGCTGATGTTTTTCACGACGCTGTCGCGTTCGACGTGGAGCCCGAAGCCTTCCTGGACAAAGTCGCTCCACTTGATGTTGGCGGTCACGAGCTGCTCCGTTGCGGGCAGTTGCGCCTTATAGTAATCGTATTCCGTCAGCTTGTTGTCGTCGGGGAAGCGGATGTTTATAAAGAAGCTTTCGTTCGCGGTGTAGGTGATGCATACGCCGCCCCATTCGGTCAGGTCGTTGCCCCGCTGTTCATCGCCGGAAATTTCGAAAAAGATTCTTGCGTAGGGGTGGCTGTCGCCGAGGCGCGCGATGGTGTAGATGTAGCCGTACTTGTCGCGGGATGCCGATTCGTAGCCGTAACCCTTGTCGCCCGCGGGCCAGCTGAGCGCCGATGCGGAATCCGTATAGAAATGCAAGAAGCCGTAGGTGTCACTGCCGTCGTCGATTTGCGTGTTCACGCGGCTGCAGGTGCGGCCAAGGTCCGGGTCCATCACGTTCATGCAGTTCTTGGCGCAGTACATGGAGCCGGTGCAGTCCAGTTCGCCGATGGTGTCCAGTTCGACGACCGGGAAGATTACGGTGTCGCCGCCGTCAAATTTCTGCTCTAGGATCCAGTGGCCGTCTAGGCAGCGGAATATGGAGCGGTAGTAGGCGGAGTTTTCGCTGGTGTCGGGGAGCAGCGCGCCGGCGCGTTTTTCGGTGCAGCGGCCAAGCCCGTAAACATCGTTCCAGAACGATTCCATGACGGGCTCGAATTCGGGAATGTTATCCGCGAAATCCCACGTCTCGATATTTTTGCGTATTTTGGGGGCGTTCGCTTCGAAGGCGTTGTCGGCGAGGGTCGCCTTCAATTTTTCGCTGTTCCAGAAGCCGTCTTCTTCCAGGTCTTTTGCAAAGTCTGCCAGCTGTTCGCTGAATTCCGCCTCGGTGCAGTTCAGCTGCATCAAGACGGAAATGGCGAGCAGGGCGGCGTCCCCTTCACTGTCGCCGAAGATGTTCAGGTCTTCGAATCCCCTTGAAATGTCCGTAATCCCGAATGCGGCGAAAATTTCCCGCTCCGCTTGCGATTTCGCCTCACCAATTTTCATGGACTTATTGCGCACCAGCCATTGCGTGCGCTCGTAGGCGAGGTGCGTGAGCAGGTTGATGTTCGCGGTTTCGCGGTCTTCCAAATCGGTCAGCGCGTTCAGTTTTATCTGGCTTGCCGAACGTTCGCCGGTGACTTCGTTCCAGTAGTATCCTTCGGCTTCGAGCAGCGCATAGGGGGCGTCCAGGTTGATGTTGGAAATATTGAATTCGCCCATGTTGCTTGCGACCTTTCCCGTAAACGTGTTGCCTGTTTGCACCAGGTTGTCGCCGTCGACTTCGTGAAGCACCACGGTGGAACCGATTACAAACGGTCCCTTCTGCGAAACGCCCGCCACTGTCTTGTCGGCGATGGCGTTTTCGGCTTCGGTGGAACCGCCGGTGGATTTTTTGTCGTCGCCATTGGAGCAGCCGACAAAGAATATGGCCGCGGCGAACATTGTTAAAACTAATTTGTTCTTCATAAAAGATTTACTCCTCATTGGACTCTATCGCACTTCGTGCACCAGAGTGACATATCCATTCTAAATTTTTCATTCCGCATCTCTCGTCTCTCTCTTGTTAAGTTTCGTGGTGAGCGGGAATAGTTGTAAATTTAGCTCATAGACCCGTTCCACCTCGTCTTCGTTCGTGGCGAGCGCGATTATCTTTCGCCGAAAGTGCGCCAGTTCCTTCAAGATTTTCTGGTACGACTTTTCGGTGAGCCCAAGCGTAAATGTCGAAAAGTTCCGCTCTGTCACGGGAACCTTGTCTAGCGTATTCAGCGCGAGTTCGCCCATTTGCCTGTGAAAACTGCGGACGGACGGGGCGACAATGGAAATTCGTCCCGTAGAAAGTGATTTGGATGTTTGCCTGTATCTGTTTCCACGTTTTTTCAGGAATCCGTTCTAGATTAAAAAACTCAGAGAATCGCGTGCGCTTTCGGCAGTAATTTTCGGGAAGGAGGCCAATGCGATTTTTTCGGGACTTGGATTCTTGATAGCCGGGGCAAGTTCTCGTATGACTGCATTTACCCAATTGGCGAAATAGTCGTAAAGCCCCGCCCCAAGGATATTTACCCTGTGGACCTTGGCGATTTCCATCATGTCGGCAAAAACCAGGTTACGCATATCGTCGCGTTTTGCCTAGTTGAATTTTGCCAAAAGTAGAAAGAAATCTTGCTCGTAACTTGTCAGGTCCATGGCCTCGGAAACGCGCATGGCCGTGTCTTCGGCAAGGCCACTCTTGCCGTCGCAAACCAGTTTCAGGAATGTGGGAGATTTAATCCTTGCTTTTTCCGCGAAGGCCCGCCATGAAAGGTCCTGGGTTTCTTTCTTTTCAAGATAGAAATCCAGAATGTACTTTCTAAAATCGTCGTATTCAAGAATGGAGCGCATGTTGCAAATATAGAAATAGCTGAAGGAATATAGTAAAAGAGAATGTAATTTCGATTGTATCATTGCTTTGTATCATAAATTTGAAGAAAACAGAAAAAACACGGGATTTTGAAATGTTTAAAAATAGTCGATTT
>JAEDLI010000131.1 GCA_016295375.1 Fibrobacter sp.
AAACCGCTGCTTAGACTCCTCCCAACCCCTCCACACAAACTGCAGAAGCCTCATTTTTTTTTTGAAAATTGGAGCGATATTGGAGAAAAAAGGAGTTTTTTTTCTGAATTGATAATGGAAGTTTACGAAAATGCAGGCGTTTTACTCGGTTTTGCGGAAAAAAGCCCGTTTGCTCACGTTTTTTTGGATTTAACCTAAAATTTTCAAATTTTCGTTTGCTTTTTCGGCGATAAAAGAATAGATTTTGGGGGGTATTATGTGGCGGGCGCTTGCCTGCTGCATTTAGTTGCATATTAAAAAGGTGAAAAATCTATGTCAAAAAGATTTTCCATATCGGGATTAGGGAAAGTGTTTGGAAAGGTTGTACCGGCACTGCTGGTTGCCGTCGGTGCGTTCAGCGGCACGGCGGCCTGGGCGTACGACTGTAACGGAACGTTGTATTTCAAGGCTCCGTCTACATGGTCTAGTGTGTATGTTGCTGGCAATAATGTTTCATATGCGCAAATTCCAGCGGCTAATTACGATGCTGTTTCGGGGTATTGGACGTTCGATTTAGCGAATCTGCAAGTTCCTGATAATAATGGTAATACCTTTGGTGTGACTAGTAACAATACAAATCCCATGTACCTGATTACATCGACAACATGGAATGACTATAATCAGTATGATGGCAATGCTGGTAAAAACAATAGGGCGTTCACCTGTCCCGGTTCAGGCAATGTTATTTACGTTGCAGAAGACCCGTTGAATCCGGGCAAGCCCTATTCTGGATCATTGCCTCCCGATGCCAAGTATTTCTATGTGAAGGTCCCTCAAACCGCTGACTGGTTGTGGTCCTCTCCGCTTGTTAGGACTGTTGGGGCTGCAACAGGCAAGGCCATGACTCCTGTAGCAGGCCGTTGTGGCTGGTATTCCATGGTGTGGGATCAGGCCAGTTTGCCTGCCAGCGCTGAAATTTACGATGCCCAGGGGCATGTGTTTGGAAGCGGCTCCCTGCCGCTTTCTACCTTGCTTTCTGATGCGAACCCCAAACTTTATTACGATGCCGATGCGGGTACCCTCGATTATACCGATCCCAAGACCAATGGCTCTTGCGCCTCTAGCCAGGGAACCAGGTTCTATTTCTTGATGCCCGAAGACAAGGACTGGCAGTCCGCCACACCCATGTTGAGTTCCAATGGAGGCGTAAGTGGTGAAGCTATGGTCTCTGCCCCCAATATGTGCGGTTGGTACTACAAGGAGTGGGCCAAGGGTGTGGTGCCTCCAGAGAAGGTTATTATTTACCGTAGCACCGACGACAAACGAGAAGATTTGATTGGTGTCAATGGTCTTTGGGGTGATGCTGACGAGATTCCCCTGAAGGAATACTTTGTGACAAAGGGTGCAGACCTTTACTTTGTGCCCGACGATGGGCTTTGGGACGATGTTGTGGCCACCGATATGGGCTGGACCACCTATGATCCGGGTCCTGAGTTTGAGGGGGTTTGCGAATTTAAGTTGGCTGCCGTGATTTATGATACCGATGAGCTCCTAAACAGTTCTTTATTTTCATCGGATGGTAACCCGGTTGGCTGCGTTGGTGTGAAGAAAGGAATTGTCAAAGAAGATCTTGGACCGGATAATAAACCTCAGTTTAATTCCGGCAATGCCAACGCTTCGACTTGCGGTGTTAATGAGGAAACGTTCAAGACCTTGTTCAATTACAAGGCTGGAGTGAACGAGGTGCAGTGCTACGATATGCCCTTTAGACATTATGGCGACGATCCTCGTTGGGGGTTTGATTCGGATTCCACAGTCTATGACTCTGCCGGTCACAATTGCGAAGTAGAAACATGCACTGGAGACAAAATATATAGGGGTGGTTTCTATCCGTTGGAATTTTCTAGTGATGAGACTGTTGTCTCTTCTATAAGCCCGCAGCCATGTCCTGGTTGTCGAAAAAAGAGAACTGCTCAGAGTCCTGTTCCGAATAATGTGGGGACGAATTTCGATAGGTATTGCTCAACAGAAGGTTGGATAGGAACAGGTGGTGATTGTGACGGAAAATTTGAAAACGGCGATACTCCAGGTGTTTGGATGTGGCCGAATAATGATCAATGTGGTGTAAGCGCACCCACCATACAAGAGGCTAATAAGTCCTTCTGTGATTGGATGGAAGAACAAAAAGCTCCTAATTTTAATAAAGCGGCCTGCTTGGCGGATCAGCGTGGGCGCCTGTGTTGGAACCGTGGTACAAAGAAGGACCTGCCCGAGTTCCAGCGTAACCAGCAGTACTGCTTTGAATCCCACGCAACCTTTACTTATCGTGAAGACCAGGAATTTACCTTCCGCGGTGACGATGACATTTGGGTTTTCATCAATAAGAAGCTGGTCATCGATAACGGTGGTGCTCACTTGGCTGCTCCTGGTCACGTGGTACTTAAAAACTTGAATAACAAGTTTAAGGCTAAGGATGGTGGACAATTCCTCGTTCCGAACAATGATTATTCTCTGGATATATTCTTCTGCGACCGTCGCACCACCATGAGCAACGTGATTATCAAGACCAACATGTATATCAAGCAATCTAGCGGTCTTTCCACCACGGCTAAGGATAACGGAGATGGTTCCGTAAGTTATGGCGTGTGCTTTGACCAGAGTGGCGACGGCTCCTGTGCGTCGGTTGCCTTGGGGGCTACGGGTGGTAGTGGCGAGACCACAATCCACGCGTGCGACAAGGAATCCTTGACCAAGGCTGGTAAGAGCTTGAAGTTCTCCATTATGACCCGCTCGGGTGAAAAGGTGGTGGACCTGGTGTCCGGAGCCACCGGTTGGCAGAATGGTGGTATTGACTTGTCTAATCCGTTCAGCCCTAAGGTCAACAAAGATAAGATTACCGGTCTTGCTCCGGGTAGCTACCGCTTGGTGATCGACGTTTGCGACCTGAACGGTGCCAACTGCGATACTAAGGCTCGTACCTATATCAACTTCCGTGTTAAGGGTAACCTGGACGTGATGACCCAGGATTCCAAGTACGTGGTGAACCCGGGTGATGACAAGAGCCCGGTATACGAGAATGGAACTACGTGGAAATTCGTGGGCAAGGGACTTGGTGGTGGTCGCGTGCCGGTGTACGTGTCTGCCTTTGCCGATGGCGGTGTGGACTTGCTCAGTGCCATTGGCCAGAAGTATACGCTGATACTTGATGCCGGCATGGAAGCCTATACGACGAAGACTGGTGATACTAAGGTGACCTTCCCGAAGGTGGTCGGTCCGTCGGGTATCGATACCATTTGGGTTTACCAGGATCTTTCTGGCATGACTACTTCACCCGAGAAAAAAAAGGTGAAGCTCAAGAGTTCTGCGGTTATTGAGTTCTACGCTCCCAAGCTGGAGTTTGCGACACCGGCCAGTTTTGATTCTACGGGCAAGGTGTTGTCTTGGACTCGCCCAGTCACGGCAGACCCCGACAAGGATGAAGATGGCGAAATGTACTACCACTGGATTGGCTCCGATGTGGATTTGTACCTGCTAATCGTGAACCCCATTGACAACTCCATTTGCACGGAATGTAATATCAATGTAGAACTCGGACCTTGTTCTAAGAAGGTTGTCAACGCGAATAGAAATGGTATTCCTCCCTTTGAGGACGGTGTGACGATTGTGTCTATCCGCTCGAGCCAGGTGTATATGGATTCTGCCGCGACTATTACGGTCCAGAGTAGCGATATGCCGAGCCTTGTGTCTGTGACCTATGGCAACCTGCATTTCCGCGAACCGCCGGTGCCCTACCCGCAGTTGGTGGATTTGTTTGATGTCCGTGGAAAGACACTCGGAAAACAGAGTATTCCGGAACCCTATTTCTCGGAATCCAAGGACTACCTAGATGGAAAGGCGGATTCTATCGCTATCCATTACCATAGAATGTTCCAGCCCAACCCGAGCGGAGATTACAAGGATTCTTTGCCCCACTTGATTTGCTTGAATTGGGATGAGGATAACCTGGAAAAATACAACTTTGTCAAGATGAATGTGTCAACCTCGGCTAGGAAAGATACCGCGGTGCAGTGCTCTTACACCATCGACTCCGTGACAATCTATAATTCGTTTATGGCTCGTTACAAGGCCAATGGTAACAAGAGCGACAGTGTGCTCACCTTTGTGTCGGATTCGACTTACTCGGCGGCGGTCAAGACCTTTGGTGATGGCAAGGTGCTAAGTTTTGCTGCCTTTACGGAAAAGACCAAGGTGAGCAAAATGCATTTCGATGGTAGCATTACTGACCGTATGGCACCTGTGATTGTGTCTGCTCGTGTGGACAACTACTCTGACCAGTTGAACCGCTTGACAGTGACCCTTTCTGAGCCCGTGAAACTGGTTGACGAAACCAATAAGACAGCTCCGTTCACCTTCTACATGAACTCTGCTACTGAAGTTGCCGAAGCGAACCGCTATGCATCGCCTACGGCCAATGCGGCTCCCGGTGGACTCAATACGTCGAAACTTACGCTGGTGTTTGACAAGACTCAGAGTACCAAGAACCCCACTCCTCGTTTGGGAGACTACATTCGGTTCCGTGCGGATTCTCGGATGTGGCGCGATACTTCGGACATTTCGTCAGACATGATTGTGCGCGCCGAAGCGGACAGTGGTATGTTCTGGAACTCCCCGACGGATTACAATTCGACCAAGCGGTTGCCGTCTTCTTGGGTGAATATCGTGGGTGACTACTCTGTAGAAGTGTCGGCTATCAAGCTTGCGACTATGAACAGAGATATCGATGCCAAGAAAACGCCCGCTGTGGAGGTGTTCACGGTGCCCACCACTATGGGTAAGGACGAAATTGCGGCTCTGTATCCCAATACCTTGGGCTTTATCGTGAAGTCCGACATGGCATCATTCATGAGCAAGGACTCTGTGACGGAAAAGTATTTCAATGAACATCCTGAGGCCCTGGCCGATGTGTACTTCCAGTACGACGTGAAGTACTACACCAACTTGGGAACCTATGTTGCCGGTAACAGTAGCAAGATCTACTGCAAGGACGAGGTGAACAAGCAGAAGTACGGCAAGGAATACTTCGGTGGCAAGGATTGCCGTAGTGTCCAGGGCAACTTCTACATTGCCTGGAACATGCTCTCCGACAAGAAGCGCCTGGTGGGCACTGGTGCCTATATTGCCAAGCTGTCCTCCTTTGTGAAACTTGCCGGAATGGGTAAAGCCAAGGGCAGTAAGGCCGAAGAGACCGATATGTGGGGTGCCAAGCGCGGCAAGGGAATTGTGAAGTAATCCTCTGCAAATGTTGAATGAGAATGTCCGGGGTCTCCCCGGGCATTTTTTTGTATGAACCGAAAACCACCCGCTAGGCGGGTGGTTCAAAAGAGCCTTCT
>JAEDLI010000032.1 GCA_016295375.1 Fibrobacter sp.
TCTTTTCGAAGGGTTCTTCCACTTCCTTGACGCCCTGCATGAGGCGCATGTCGGTGGCGAACTTGTGCAAACTCTGAGCGATGGAGCTCAAGACCTGGTTCACGCGGTTGTCCCACTTACGGGTGTAAGTCTGGCCGGTGATGGTGAGCACGCGTTTGAAGCCCGCCTTGGCGGTCACGCGGCGGTCCAGTTCCATAATCTTTTCTTCGTCACCGTTGAACAGGTCCATGAAGCTAGCCTGCGTGCCGGTGGTGCCCTTCACGCCGCGGAACGGCAGCACTTCGATAAGGAAGTTCAGTTCTTCGAGGTCGATGAGCATGTCCTGGAGCCAGAGGCAAGCGCGCTTGCCAACCGTCGTAAGCTGGGCCGCCTGGAAATGCGTGGCACCGAGCTGGGCCATGTCCTTGTATTCCATCGCAAACTTGGAAAGCTTGTCCATCACGCGGCAAAGACGCTTGCGCACGAGAATCATGGCCTGCTGCATCTGGATAAGGTCGGTGTTGTCGCCCACGAATGCGGAGGTCGCACCCAGGTGGATGATGCCCTTGGCCTTCGGGCACTGCACGCCGTAAGCATAGACGTGGCTCATCACGTCGTGGCGGCGGAGCTTTTCTTCTTCTTCGGCGACTTCGAAGTTGATGTCCTTTTCGTGGGCCTTCAGTTCGTCCACCTGCTCCTGCGTAATGGGGAGGCCGAGTTCCATTTCGGATTCGGCGAGGTAAATCCACAGCCTCCGCCAAGTCTGGAACTTGTACTGCGGGCTGAAGATGAAACTCATTTCCTTGCTGGCGTAACGCTTGTTAAGCGGGCTTTCGAATTGATCACGCATGTTTTATCCTTTGTTTAACTTTAAAATTAGCAATTACAGTAAATCCGGATCGATGGTGGGCTCGTATCCTGGTTCTACAAAATCCTCGGGAGCGATTCCACGCCTACGGGCGGCCTTCTCCTGCTTGATACGCTTGCGTTCGGCGGCTTTGGCCCTGCGGTGAGCAGCCGTCGCCGCCTTTTCGGCATGACGCTGGGCGCGGGTCTTTCTTTCCTTCAGTTCCGGGAACACGCATTCGTCGAACTTGTCCAGCGATTCTTCATCGAATTCTTCTTCAAAACCTTCGTCAAAGCGGATGTCCGCATCAAAATCGTGGAACCCTTCGTCTTCGTCAAAGGACGGAGCGTCTGCAGGACATTCCTTCTTCAAGAGTTTCAGCACCTGCTCAAAAGGCTTTTCCAGGGGCACCTTGAACTTCATCTTCTTGCCCGTGGTCGGGTGAATCAGTTCAATCTTTACCGCCTGCAATAGCTGGGCCGGAGCTATTTCCAGCACCTTGGCCGCAATGTCCTTCATTAGGGGCGACACGCGGTTCAGGCATCCGTCGCGACCGTCATACAGCGGGTCCCCTACCACGGGGTGTCCCATGTAACGGCTGTGTACGCGAATCTGGTGGGTGCGTCCCGATTCCAGTTGCAGTTCCAGAAGGGTCGCGAAGGCGAAAAACTTCTTGGCCACGTAGTGGGTACGGCTGGGCTTGCCGTCTTTGACTACCGCCATCTTCAAGCGGTTCTTGGGGTTCCTGCCGATGGGCGCGTCGATGGTCCCTTCCAGGTCGCGGACATGCCCCCACACCAGGGCGTTATAAGTACGGTGCAGTGTCCGGGTTTCCAGCTGGTGAGCCAAGTGCCTGTGGGCGGCATCGTTTTTGGCCACCACCATAAGGCCCGGCGTATCTTTGTCCAAACGGTGGACAATTCCCGGACGGAGCGGCCCGTTTACCGCCGAAAGATTTTCCTTGAAATGATACAGGAGTCCTGCCGCCAAGGTCCCGTTCTGCACACCATTTCCCGGATGCACCACCAGGTTGCGGGGCTTGTTCAGCACCACGATGTCGTCATCTTCGTAAACGATATCCAGCGGGATATTTTCGGGTTCCAGGGTGCTGGCTTCTTTTTCTGGAAGTTTGTCCACCACCACCACCATGCCCGTTTCTACGCGGAAATTCTTGGAGGCCTGCGCACCGCCCACCTTGACTTCGCCTGCGGCAATCAGCTTTTGCACGTCGGTACGGGACACGTTTTCCATGACACCCACAAGGAACTTGTCAATGCGCTCTCCGGAATGCTGTTCGTTTACGAGATAATTCATATTTAGTTATGAGTTGTCAGTTATGAGTTGTCAGTTATGGTGGAAACAAGATATTTCACCGCTCATAACTCATTACTAGTTTAATGTTCGGTGCTTTGTTTTTCGTCCTTAATCTGTTTGTGCAGTTTTCGTAAAAACACAGGCGAAAGAATCACTACCGCCACGCCCACGGTCACGAAGGAATCCGCCACGTTAAATGTGGGGAACCGGGTCATGATAAAGTCGGGCAAATCGCAGTCGATAAAATCCACCACCATAGAAAGCCGCATGCGGTCGATAAAGTTCCCCACGGCGCCGCCCAAAATCATCACCACGCCTAGGCGGCTCATCCAGTCCCGCTTGTCGATGGAGCGGTAGAACCACAAAAGCACGACGCTTGCCACGATGGAAATCAGCAAAAAGAAAAGCCAAGGCGGCAAGAAAGGCATCAGGTCCTGAGGGCGGCTACTGAAGGCTGCGCCCTTGTTGAACACCAGCTGGAACCGAATCAATTCACCAATCACGTTGATCACGTCGTGGTTCGGGGCGCCCGTATCGTTGGTAAAGCGCACCAGCGCCCACAGCTTTGTGAGTTGGTCAGACACAATGCTAAATACGATAACACCCAAATGGAACGGCCACTTGTTTATGACATCAATTATTTTCAAATTCCAGCTTCCTTCTTCAATTTCGCATAAGTCTTGTCTATCCACTTATCCGAATAGAAATGCATCATGGTCTGCTTGATAATCTGCTTCACCGTTTCACGGGTGATTTTCACCTTCTGGTCCGAGGCAAAAATGCTGGAGCCATCGCCGACAATCTTCATGTTCTCTGCAGCCATAAACAAGGGCCACAGGCAGAATAGGCGTGTCCGCATTTTCACATTGGGCAACAGCTTAGTATAGGCGATGGCGTCATCCAGATGACTCCAAGCCTTTTTCACCAGTTCTTCCATCACGGCGGCACGGCGCTTGTTGTAATCTTCCATGTCACCCATAGGCGGCCCGAACATCTCGTAAGAATGCTTGAATCCGTGACGGCGGCAAATTTCTTCGGGCACAAAGCACACCCGTCGGGAAGAATCTTCCACGCAGTCCTTCACGATGTTTGCCACCTGGAGCGCAAGGCCAAAACTCACATCCAGCTTTTGCAGTTCCGCCTTGCGGGCAGGGCCTATCAGTTTTGTATCGGCAGCAAAAAGGTTGGTGAGCAATTTTCCAACGATGCCCGCCACGTAGTAACAGTATTCGTCAAGATCTTCCACACGCTCCAGCGTAAACCAACCAGAGCTGAGGGCAGCCTCTTGCCTAAGGGCAAACTTCGCCATGCCCTGGCACATTTCCACCGTCACCGCCCGCACCGGAGCGGCATACCGTTCGGGCAGTTTTTTCAGCAGGGGCACTACCACATGAGTGTGGAGGCACAGGTCCATGTAGGGGTGATCCGATTTATGCCAGCTGTCGGGCAAGGCCTTCTCAAAGGCGGCCACCGCCTCGTCAGAAAGGGCTGGTGTCTTGAAGATGGCAGAAAAAAGTCCAAGCACAATGTTCTTGCGAGATGCCGTCATCTCCGGGTCGTCTTCTACGGTATCGGCGATGCGCAGGTAAAGGTAGGCAAGCAAAATGCTCTTGTGCAGGCGTCCCTTGAGCACGTTGATATTCAAGGCAAACGTCCTAGAAACTTTCAGCAAAATATCTTCGGCGTACTTCCAAGCCGCCCGTCCGTCCAGGACATTCTCCCCTACACCAATGGAATCCAATATATTAGACATTCTACCTAGATCCTAACCTCTAAATCCTAGACCCTACCCTAGTAAACTTCCGCAAGGATATCGGGAGGAATCTTCTTGGTTTTCGCCATGGCGTTCACGTATTTCCAGAGCCTGCCGTGGGATTCCGCATGCCTCAGGTTCTTGGTAAAGCTCCAGATGGCACGGTTGTGGATATCCGCCTCGCTCTGCATCTTGCCCTTGCTATCCGATTCGTAGTGGGCGCGACGGTATTCCAGAAAATAGGCGAACTGGAAAATCACCGCCACCTTACCTACGGCAAGGCGGTACAGGACCATCGCAAGCACCAAGAACGCTATCGCCGACGCAAAACCGTAAACCGCAGGAACCTGGGTCCACTTATTCAGCGCCCAGACTACGCCGACAGAAGAGCTCAAGGATACGACCAGAGAAAAAAGCACGTTCAAAAGACGATATATTGCCATCCGCGGGGAATTTTTTCCGAACTTTTCGGGCATGTAGGCCCATTTCTTTCCCTTTTTCACCATTTTCTTGAAAAACAGCGGATAGGAGCAACGCATAAACCAAAAAAACAGGGGAACCCACAAAACAAGGGGAATCCAGAACACATAATCGAGACGGTCAAGAAACTGCATAGGTAACCCAAATGTAGTTATTTTCATAAAATTTAAGGACTTTACGCCTCAAACGGGAGTCATTTTGCCCTTCCCGACAATTACATACAAACTAACAAACAAGTAATATAAGGCTTCAAAAAATCACCCTATTCTGTCTAGACCCTATTTTTTAATTTTTTGACTATCAAGGACTTAGAGTGCCGGTTCGGGGTCTTTTTCGCCCCTTTTTTAACAATCCTTTGGCTTGAACTTATCAACAACAAAGGCTATTTTTCTAGATTGTAGGGTCTAACTGTTGATAGATTTGAAAACCCGGTCCACCGGTCAAGGATAGATGTATGGCAATTGAATGGGAAAGAAGTTTGAACTACCTCCGCGGGATGCTTTCTGATTCCGTGTTCAAAACCTATTTTGCTCAGACCAAGCTGATCAGCCAGACCACGGGACACGCCACCATCTCTATCCCTCCCGGATTGGACACGTCGGTCTATTCCGCCTACAAGGAACTTATCCGTCTCGCCTGGAAAGAAACCAACCACGACGACGTGGCCATGGAATTCGAGTTCCAGCCTCAAGAGGTTATTCCCCAGGCTGCCAAGAGCGAAAACGAATCCTTCAAGGATTTCATCAAGCCTAGCGTTCCCCTTTCCAGCAGCTACCGTTTTGAAAACTTTGTGCCCGGCGACAAGGCGCAGCTGGCCTTCAACGCAGCCCTTGCCGTTGCAAGGAACCCCAACGGTTCCCAGTACAACCCGCTGTTTATCTACGGCTCTTCGGGCCTGGGCAAAACACACCTGTTGCAGGCCATCGGTAACTACATCTTGGAAGAAAATCCGGCGAAGCGGGTCTGCTACCTGACTTCCGAAGATTTCTCCCAGCAGTACATGAAGAGCCTCCGCGAAGGTCGCGTCACCGAGATGAGCGATTTCTACCGCAACGAGGTCGATATCCTGCTCATCGACGACATCCAGAACTGGACCGGCAAGTACGAAACACAGAACGAATTCTTTTTGATATTCAACGCGCTGCACCAGGCCGGCAAACAAATCGTGCTGACCTCCGACGCCCCCGCCGCCGAAGTCAAGAACCTGTCCGACCGTCTGGTGAGCCGTTTCGCCTGGGGCCTTACCGTTGATATCCAGCCTCCCGAGGTGGAAACCCGCGAAGCCATCCTCCACAAGAAGGCCGAAGAGCGGCACTTGGAAATCAGCGACGAAGTTTTACATTATTTGGCAGAAAACATCGCAAGCAACGTCCGCTGCCTGGAAAGTGCCATCATCAAGCTGACGCTCCAGTCTAGCCTGCTGAACCACGATATCGACATGAGCATCGCCCAGCGGGTGGTGACCGAAATCGCCCCCACCCTCCGCCGTCGCGTGAGCCTGGATTCCGTGCTCCATACGGTGTCTGCCCACTACGAAGTTCCCGAGGCCAAGCTGGTGGAATCCGGACGCGGCACCAAGGAAGTTTCCAAAGCCCGCCAGGTGGCCATGTACCTGATGCGCGAACTCTCCCCCATCAGCCTCCAAAGCATCGGTTCCCGCTTTGGCGGAAAAGACCACTCCACCGTGGTTCACGCCATCAATTCCGTAAAAAAAGAAATGGCCTCCGACCCGAGCTTTGCACGCCTTATCGAAAGCCTCAAGAATTCCATACACGACTAAGCGTGTTCTAGATAATTAGCGGTTGTTCAGGCAATCCAGCACTTTCTGGGTCAGATCATTCTCTTTTTTCCAGAATACCACCGCGCCTGTTGCACGGTCCACCACCATGTCGTAGCCTTCCTGTAAGGCAATTTCATTGATGGCCTTGCGGATTAGCTGGATAATGGGGCCGCTCACCTTCTCGTTTTCGGTAATGAGCTCACCCTTGCGGCCATAGACCCGGTCGATAAATTCCTTCAGTTCCGTTTCTTTCTTGGCGTAATCGGCTTCTAGTTCACGTTTCTTTTCGTCAGAAAGCATCAACACCTGCTTATCCAGCTTTTCCTTGATAGCGGCCAGTTCTTTCTGAATCAAGTTACCCTGTTGTTCCCACTTGGCCACTTGACGGTCATATTCTTCTTGGGCCTTCTTGGTTCCCTTGTAGCCGTCAAAGATTAGCTTGGAATCCACATGGGCAATGCGCAGTCCATCTTCGGCAAAGGCGGAGCACGCCAGAAGCATAGCTAGCAAAATCACCAGACGACGAATCAAAGATTTTTCGAGCATAAAGCCTCCTAGAATCCTTGGCCTATCACAAAGTTGAATTCCATGTCACCCACCTGGGTGCGCTGCAAACCAGAATAGGTTTCTCCCACATCCAAGGGCCAAGCAAAGTCAAAGCCGATAATACCGAGCATGGGCACTACCACACGGAAACCAAAACCGTAGTCCTTCTTGAGACTGGTGGGATCCCATTCGCTCAAGGGATTGCGGCTGGGTTTGGCCACCTTGGTCTTGGGATCGTAGCGTTCGCCGAACACGTTACCCGCATCAAAGAAGAAGGGCAACAGGTAGAATGTCTGGGGAACAATTGCCAGCTGGAGTTCTGCTCCAATATACTGGAAGCTACGGCCCAAGCGCCTGTAGCCGATAGAACCCGAACTGTAACCGCGCATCATACCCTCATAGCCAAGAACACCTCCCATGGTATAGAGTGTCCTGTACTGGAGCTGATCGCCGAAGATGACGCCGTATTCATTGGTAAGGGCGATGGCCAAGCGGTCACGGAACAAGGGGAACCACCACTTGATAGTAAGTTCCGTCTTGACGAACTCAAAGTCACTATACAGCACATCGTCAGCCACCTGAACATCCAGCACGTAGCGGGAACCATCCGTGGGGAACTGGGGCAGGTTCTTGTCATCACGGATCAGGCGGAAGTTCACCGCCGATTCCAGACCGGTATAGACTACATAGCTGTCGTCAATATTGGGGCCCTGCTTGTTCATAAGCCAGCTGTAACCCACTTGACCGTAGAAGTAGTCGTCGGGCCACTTGAGACGCTTACCCACATAGACCTGACCACCGTAACGGGTAATGTCCGGGTCGTCGTAATCGCTCATATTCCACCAGCTATAGCTGAGGCTTGTACCCACGGTAATGGGCTTGTCCAAGAACCAGGGCTCCTGGAAACTGATGGAGGCACTCTTCTTGTCCATGCCGTATTCCACGCTGAAGGATGCCGCCTGGCCGTTACCCATACAGCAGTTGGGAATAGACACACTGGCCGTACCCACAAGTCCATCGCTCTGGCTATAGGACACGCCCAAGCTGAACTGGCCCGTACCCGCTTCCTTTTCTTGCACGTTGAATTCCAGATCCACTTCCTGGTCACCCACCACTTTGATGTCGGGCGTCACCATGTCAAAGTAGTTCAACTGCATGATTTCGCGGAAACTACGTTCCAGTGAAGACTGGCGGTAGGTGTCGCCCGGATACAAACGAACTTCTCGACGAATGACCTTTTCATTCGTCTTGGTATTGCCGCGTATATAGACCTTGTGGATAGAAGCAGGCAAACCTTCGCGCATGCGGTAAGTCAAGTTCACCACGGAATCGTTCACGAAGGTCCTTTCCTCGTCAAACTGAGCGAACAGGTAGCCATCTTCACGATAAGAATCCAGAATAGCCTTCCGTGAGGCGTCATACTTATACTGGTCAAAGACCTCGCCACTATCCAGGCGGAAGGCGTAATTCAGCACGGCATCGCTCAGGACCTCGTTCCCGGTAAAGTGAACATTGCCCATGTAGTACTTGCGGCCCTCAATCATGGAAATGTGAACGCAGATTGCACTAGACGTCTTGATATTGTCGTACTTGTTAAGAACCGGGAACATGTCCTCAATCATGTAGCGGACCAGGAGCTTTTCCTCGTAGGGCCGCAGTTTCTTCAGTTTCTTGAGAGAATCAATTTTCGGATTGTTGAACTTGCGACCGTCCACAATCTTTAGCCATTCCTTACGGGACTTTTCGTAGCGGATAATATCGTTGATGAGTTTCAGAGCATCTTCTTCGGACTTGACCTGGGGTAGCGGACGGGACACGAACCCGTGAGCCCCAACACGTTCATTTCGGAAATAATGGGTCACTTCCATAGTGGGCTTGCCCGCCATCTTGGCCATAGCCGTAGCCGTATCCCCCATGGCTCGGTTCAACTGATCGTAGAGCGGTTGTAAGGATTCCCCGACAGGGACCATTCTTCCTAGGTAGAACAGGCAACTAGAATCGGGCAGATACTCCGCATAATATTCGGTCAATTCTGCATCCAAGTAACCGAAATGACGGAGAGCATTCAGCACCGTATCTCGGTCAGCTTCAAAGACGGCTTCCTTGAATTCGCCGCCACCCCACCACTGGTCCAGCTTGGTCAGCATGTGTTCCAAGATGTCTTCGGCAGGCACATTGTCGTTACCCTGAATATCGAACTGACGAACCTTGACCTTTTCCCCTTCACGGACAATGAAGGTCACCTGGTTCTTGTTCTCGTCAGTGGCCGTTTCGCGGTATCCCACTTCGGCGAGCAGGTAACCTTCGGAATGGTAATAGTCTATCATGGCCTGACGGTCACGTTCCAGCTGGCTCTTGCTGTAAACCTGGCCCGGAATCATGCGAATCTTGAGTCGTAAATCTTCTTCAGAAATTTCATCACAGCCATCGATGATGGCCGTGTCCAAAGCAGGCAGCTCCTTAATCTTGAAAATCAGGTCCACATCGGATCCGTCACCCACATAGTCCACCCAAGCCGTCACATCATCAAAAAGTCCCGACTGGTAAAGGCTCGTCACCGCCCCCTGGACTTTTTCGGACAAGGCCGCAGGGGAATAGCTCTGGCCGTCCCGAATTCCGATTCGACTGAGCACAGCCCGTTCGTCCATGTGCTGGTTTCCCTCCACACGGACCTTGTGGACCTTATTCTCCGCCATATAGTCGGCAGACATCTGGGACATGTCCAAAAGCTGGGCAGAAGCCAATCCCACAAAAAAGAGCAACAAAAACACAACGCGAAGGCGCAGAATAAACCTACCTATCAAGTCAAAAAAACAAAATTCTGCCCAAAAATACAAAAAACACAGTGATAGGACCCACAAAAAAATTCAAAATCGGGAGAAATCCCGCCAAAGAATCCGTTCGTTTTACATTTTTTTTTCAAAACGCCGAAATAACCCCCGACTCTCCATTTTTTTCATTTTTTTTGGCTTTTATCAAAGAAAAAAAGATAAATTCTACTCCGTATTTTTCACACTGGTCCCAAAGACCGCTATTTGAGGTTTATATGCGTTCAACCGCCTGGAATGACGAAGAAAATAGAGTCCTGCCCGAAATGGCCCTGGATTTCATGCCCGAAGACAAGCTGCGGGAACTCCAACTCCAAAGACTCCGAGCCACCGTCAAGCTTGCCTACGAAAAGGTTCCCCTGTTCCGCGAACGGATGGACGAAAATGGCGTGAAGCCCGACGACATCAAGACCCTTGCAGACATCAGCAAGATTCCCTTCAGCATGAAGAAGGACCTACGCGACACCTACCCGTATGGCCTGTTCGCCGTGGACCTGAGCGAAGTCGTGCGCCTGCACGCCAGTTCCGGCACTACCGGTAAGCCCATCGTGGTGGGTTACACCAAAGAAGACATGGAAGTCTGGGCCCAGGTTGTAAAACGCGGGCTCCTGGCCTGCGGGTTCCGCAGCACCGACATCGTGCAGAACTTCTACGGTTACGGCCTGTTTACCGGCGGTCTCGGCATCCACGGTGGCTTTGAAGCCCTCGGTGCAACCGTCATTCCTATCAGCGGCGGCAATACCGAACGTCAGGTGATGCTCATGAAAGATTTCGGCGTCACCGCCGTGGGTGGAACGCCTAGTTACTTTATCCGTATCATCGATGTAGCCGAAAAGATGGGTGTCGACATCCGCAGTCTTAACGTAAAGCGCGGCATCTTCGGGGCTGAACCCTGGAGCGACGGTATGCGCGACTACATCGAAGAAAAGACGGGCATCAAGGCCTACGACATTTATGGACTTTCTGAAATCGTGGGACCCGGCGTTGGTTGCGAATGCGAATGCCGCGACGGCATCCACATTTTCGAAGACCATTTCTACCCCGAGATTATCGACCCCGAAACTTTGGAACCCCTGCCCGACGGCGAAGAAGGGGAACTGGTCATCAGCACCCTAAGCAAAAAGGCCATGCCCATTTTGCGCTACCGCACCCGCGATATCACCGCTATCGAAAAGACCAAGTGCAAATGTGGGCGCACCATCCGCCGCATCCGCCGCATCGGTCGCCGTAGCGACGACATGATTATCATGCGCGGCGTGAACGTGTTCCCTAGCCAGATCGAGACAGCCCTCCTCCGTGCCGAAAAGGCTCTCCCTCACTACCAGATTGTGTTGGACACCAAGAACAACATGGACACTCTGGAAGTGAAGGTGGAAGTTTCCCGCGATATGGTGAGCGACTCCATGGGCGCCATGGAACAGCTGAACAAGAAGTTCAAGCATTCCATCGAGCAGATTCTCGGCATTTCCGTCATCGTCACCTTGTGCGAGCCCGACTCGCTGCCGCGTAGCGAAGGCAAGGCCAAGAGAGTGGTGGACAACAGGAAGAAGATGTGATAAGAGGATCTAGAGACTAGGGGCTAGAGGTTAGTGAGAGAATCTCACACTTCGTCAGTCCATAACGGATGGCAAAGCCATGATATTTTTCTCTAACCCCTAAATCCTAGATCCTAACCCCTAAAAGTTTTAAAATAGGAGTATCTCAAATGAAAATCCCGCAAGTTTCAGTTTTCGTTTCCAACAGGCCGGGCAGACTCCAGACCGTATGCCGTTCCTTGGCCGATGCAGGAGTGAACCTTCTTTCGCTTACCCTCGCCGACTCTGGTGAGTTCGGCCTTATCCGCCTGATTGTGAACAATCCGGAAAAGGCCGTAGACGTGCTCGCCAAGGCGGGACTCAGCGCCACCATCACCGACGTGGTGGCCTGCCCCGTGAACGCCGCCATCGGTGGCCTTGCCGAGTTGCTCTCCACCGCAGTCGGTAGTCAGCAGATTGACTACATGTACGCCTACCCCTCTACCCTAGACGGATCCAACATCATGATTCTCCGTTTCCAGGATACGGACAAGGCCATTGAAGCTCTGAAGGCGACCAACTTCAAGGCCATTGACAAAGACGAACTGTTCAAGAATACCAAAACCATTTAGGCTATTTTGAGTTATCTCTCCGTAATTCTCATTGCAGTTATCGAGGCCATGGACTGCTTTGCCGTGGCCACTTCTATTGGGCTGGGGCGCTCGGGAGTGTCCCGGTTAAAAGCCACCGTTCTTGCATTGTCGTTTGGCTTCTTTCAGGGGGGGATGACCCTTATCGGGCTCTTTTCTGGAACTTTGGCAAAACACTGGATTCATGACCTGGGTTCTATTATTGCCTGTGCTATTCTCTGCCTACTGGGAGCCAAGTTTATCTTGGAAGCATTTTGCAAAAAAGAAGACGAGCACAAGATAAAAAACCTTGGTTTTGCGGGTATCGTACTGCTTTCACTCGCTACCAGCATTGACGCACTGACCATCGGCATTTCCTTCGCCTTCGTAGAAATCGACATGGTCTTTGCCTCTATCGCCATATCCCTTGCGGCAATCCTATTTGGCATTCTCGGTTTTGAAATCGGAAACCGTGCCGCCAGTTTTTTCAAGAGCAACCAACCTCAGATTACTGCAGGAATCATCTTGATTGCCATCGGAATCAAAACCATATGGCAGCCGCTAATGCCCTAACTTTTAGATAATAATTGTCGTGTCCGACTTAAAGGGCAACTCTTCGGGTTCGGGCGTGGCGATAATCACCTGGCACTGCTTTTGTCGAATCAGGGCGGCCACGGCATCGCGACGGTTCACGTCCAGTTCCGCAAACACGTCGTCCAGCAGAAGGATGGGCTTGTTCAGGTAACGGCTTGCCACATCTACCGCGGCAAAACGCATGGCGATGGCCGCACAGCGGCACTGCCCCTGAGAACCGGAAGAACGCATTTCCACATCGCCGATGCGCACACCCAGGTCATCTTTATGAGGGCCCGACAGCGTAATCCCCTGAATTTTTTCGGCGTATTCCAGACCCGAAAGCTTACGACGGTAGGCCTCCCGCAGGGCGTTTTCATCTACGGAGCCGTCGCTCAATTCTCCAGAGTCCGACGCAAGGCAATCTGCGTTCCCGTTGGTCAAAGAAGCCGCCTGGTCAAGCCCAAAATCGTCCAAGAATTCCGCACCGTCCAAGGCGTCCAGCTCCTTGAGAATAGAGCTCTTATAAGCGCAGGTAATTTCGTCAATGCCGTTGGAAAGCTTGCGATAATAGCCCGTAATAATCGGCGAAATTTCTTTTGAAAGTTCTATACGGGCAGCCCAGAGTTTTGCACCCAGGTCGGCCAGCTGGTCTGTAAGCACCTGGAACAGTTCTTCACCACCGGTGGCAGAGCCCTCCCGCTTGAACTGCCTAAGCCACTGGTTCCGCTGTTGCAAAATCCGCCTGTAGTTTCGCAGGGTCGTGGCGTTTGCCGCCGACCTAAAACAAAGGATTTCATCCAGCCAGCGTCTGCGCACATCCGGAGCCCCGCGCAAAAGCTCGATATCCGAAGGCTGCATCACCACGGCGGGCAAGTTCCCGAAAAGAGCCGCCACCGACTTGAGGGATTCCCCGTTTTCACGAACGTCGCAAGTACGCCGCCCCACGCGAATCCCGCGGGCAGTCAAGCGACCAGTGTCCTCGAAATTTCCTCGAAGGATAAACTCGTCAGCATTCCAGGAAATCATCTCCTTCAGGTCACGGGCCCGAAAAGAAAAACCCTGGGAAAGCAGATGGACAGATTCCAGTACCGTGGTCTTTCCGCAGCCGTTAGGGCCGCCCACCACGTTGATTCCTGGAGAAAACTTCAGTTCCCTGGAAACAAGACTCCGGACATTCTCTATCCAAAGTTCTGAAATCACGGGATGTAGCCTCGCAAGCCAAAGCTCAGGGGGTTCCAGAGGTCCGCCTCAGATTCGTAGGTCAAGGCGTAGTTCACGTCGAACAGGTATTTCTTTTTGGCGATGGGAATGCGGAACTTGTAACCAAGGCCCACCATGAAATTCCGGTCGTCCATACCCGTGCGGATAGTCCCGTCCGTAATGATTTCGCATTCAAAGCCCACACGGGCGGTCCACAAGTGCCAATGGGTGTCAAAGACCAAAAGCGTATCCGCCAGCTGGTAATCCAGGGCTTCCATCCAGGCGTAAACAGGCTTGCCCATCACCTTGGAGCGGTAACCCGCCCCGATCTGCAAGACCTTCGGGCGCACCCCCTCGGAAGAAGGCACGGAATTGTCGGAGCTCACCGTCTTGGTCCAGCGAGAGGACAGGTTCTTGCTGAAGCTCAAGTTCCGAATGACCACCGAGGTGGACCACTTTTCGTTCCACTGCCTGAGCCAGCCGAGGTTCAGCGAAACCGGGCTGGTATAGCCGTCGTTCAGGTCGATATTTTCGTCTTCGTAGTATTCGGCAATGTCCATGTTGTCGTAGCTCATGGAAAGGGAAATGCCGAAGGCGTCCCTGCGGGTAGCCCTGTACGAAAATCCAAGGTACATCATAGAGAAGAACGGTGTAGCCGTACCGAGAGTCTGGTCATCATCATCGACAACCTTGAAATCCATGTCGCCACGGTAAAGCATGGCAAAACCGATTCCCATACGCTTGCCTACCGAAGACTCGATTCCAAGGGAACCGCCGGTGCGGTCCAGGTCGCGCTTTTCGCCGTTCAGCGTATAGTTCAGGTTCTGTCTAAAGCCAAGGATGGCCGGGTTCCAGTAGGCACCGGGCATGGCAGAAGTATCCGCAGAACCGGTATTTCCACGGCCCAGTTCCCGGGTGCCTGCGCCCATGCGTTCCACGAATCCGTCAAAACCGCCCAGGGCCGCTTTCTTTTCGACTACACCTGCAGCGGCGAAAGATGCCAAGAGAATAAGTAGAAGAACCGCAAGCAATGCAGGTCTCAGGAATCGGGCCTGGATCCTTCGCGGACTCCGTCCGCTCAGGGTGACATTTAACAGATTCATCGGCCGCCCCCCAGAGTCATGACCTTGCCCCAACCCACGTGACTGTGGTTGTCCTTGACCCGCACATAATAGATGCCCATAGTGCAAGGTCTGCCCGCATCGTCCATACCGTCCCAGAAATCCTCCTTGGCGTTGGTACTGCGAGATTCGTCTGCAGAGCGTGGAGCACCGCTCACAATCTTACGAACCCTACGCATATCGTAGCTGAAAACCTCGATGGTAATCTTGGAATCCTTGCCCACCTTGTAAGACACCAGAGATTCACCGCCTGCCGTGATAACGGAAGGGACCATACGCACAGAACCCAAATTACCGCCCAACTTCGCACGGTTGAGGACCGGTGTCCAGGTCTTGCCCGAATCGGCAGAGACCGAAATCCCGTTGCCGTCTGTAGCAACGGCAAGGCCCGTGGTCTTTGCGTTCAAGGGAAATTCGGTAATAGAGGTAATAATGGCATCACGATCCGTCACCCCGGTCTCAAATCCATGAAGCCAAGGGTCCGTAGATTCCGTGCCCTGTCCGTGGGCACGTACTCCCTTGGAATCTAAAAGCAGGTAGCCGCTGACAGAGCCTCCCGCCACCCACACGCCCACATAGGCCTTGTCACCCATAAAGGCGACACCCGTTACGGTGTAGTCCGCATTGTCGTAAACGTCTTTTTTCTGGGCGGTGCCGGCAGAATCCAAGAAAGCCACCTTCTTGAAATCGTCCTTTGTTCCCAACACCTTCCGCCAAAGCCCTCCGGCAGATACACCCTTGTTCAAGGCAGATGTTTCCACGACGGCCTGCAAGGGCTTGCCGCCAATCCACACGCCGGTGACACGTTCTTTTTCAAGAGCCTTGGATGCGCTTGCAATAGAGCCTGAGGCAGATTGCATCCACAATCCTTCAGAAGTGGCAATCCACAGCTCCCCCGTTTCAGAATTCAATTCCAGATCAAATACATCCAAGTACTTGGAAAAATCCACCGATCCTGCCGAAGGCAGCTTTTCCCACTGGTGGCTTTTCTTGCTCAGAATTTTTTCGGCAATTTGCGGATTTCCCGCTCCCTTGGAAATTTCGTATTCCACAATGCCCAGGCGGCCACGGGCCGCATACAAGGTCTTGGCCTTTTCGCTGTAGGCAAAGCCACTGACGGCGTAGTCCATGGGGTTTTCGACGGACTCCGCCGAAGAGGGAACATCTACCGGAGTCGGAACAGAACCGGACTCTTTCAAGGAGAAGAACCCTCGGGGTTCCGTAAAATGGTCCTCTTCGTCCAGTCCGAACATGGGGAGTACTACTCCCAAGTCGCCCGCCACTTCCATCGGGAACCGCCTGCGTTCCGCAAGCTTGTCCGCATAGGTCTGGTAATGCACGGCGGAAAACTCATTGTCCACAGGTTCCACCTGGGACTTGCCTGCCGTAATCTTGCCGGAGGCATTCAGGTTCAGGTTCAAGAGGGCGACCCCCTGGTTCACCTCACCGCGGGAATACACCCAGAGCTGGCCGGCCGTAGGCCCAGGAGCTACACTTACCGCCCAGTTGCTAAAAAGGGTCTCCCCTTCGGCAAAGGCAACACCCGTCCCGCACAGGAGCAAGGCCATTCCCGCCGCAATTTTTCCGGCCATTTTTCTATTCATAAAAAGCATAGCTACCGTGCACCCTACCGCATGTCGATTTCATCTACCCCAGGCAGGGCCTTGTACCGAAAGTCCTCGACGGACACGTTTTTCATGACCTTCAGGTTCACGATGTTATACCAGCTGGAATTACCCGAAGGGTCCACCGTAAAGAGCCGCACCGGAGAAAAGTCCTTCTGAGAAAGCCAGACCTCCATCTGGACAAACTGGCCCTTGTACTTGGAAGGGTCCAGCTTGAGCACCCAGAGTTTCTGGTTGGCAAAGACACCTTCCGAAACGCTCAAGGCCTTGCAGTTCAGGTACTTGAACAACAGCTCCGAAGGGTGCAGCGAAGAGGACAGGTCTTCCACCAACTTGATTAAAACCTGCTTCTGCTCCACGTTGTGCTGCCACATGCTTTCGCCGTCGCTGTAAAACTTGATTCCCGCCAGTTCCAGCTTGAACTTGTCCCCCTCGGCCACCACAAGCTTGCCCTGCTGACTTACGATATCCGGGGAATCCGCGTAAAACAGCTGTAGCTTAAAATCAAGACTCCAAGCCTTGCCCGACTTGAACCAGTCCTGGGATTTTTTCATGACCTGGTCAGCAGTCAAGGCATATGCAGCAGAGGCACAGAAGCAAAAAAAGGACAATAAAAAAAGAAATCTGTTTCTCATCGGGTCAAAAATACAAAAAGGAGGGGGCGCTTTTGGCAAAAACACTACTTTCCCTGGCAAAATATTTCTATTTTACGCCTGTACTTTTTTGAAAGGATTTTATGCGTAAACTGTTTTTACCCATGGCCCTGATGGGAGCATCTTTTGCCCTCGCCGCCGAAGTGGAACTTCACGGCTCCGTCAATGCGGACTATGCCACCTATTTTGACAGCGATTTCGACCCCACCAACGCGGCGAACCAGGATATAGACCTTGCGGCAACCGCCCATATTGACGAAAATGTCTCCGTCACGGTAAAGACCAACACTCACAGCACCTATGTTACCGACAGCACGGGCAATAAGGACGCTTCTGAAACCCGCAGGCACTACATGGCAAGGACTACCGCCATGGGTGACGGCGGACGCTTTACGGAATTCAACTTCGATGGTGTGGAGTTCCGCTGGGACGTAACCCATGCCGTAGCCCTGGTGTTCGGTGACCTGACCTACAGCGCAGGCGCATTCAACTACTACTACTGGCGCGACCCTGCCCGCTATGCGGTCATCACCCGCGAAGAAGGACTGAGGGGTGTAGGCGCCGAATTCGGCAACGACAAGTACGGCAAGGGAAAGGTCTATTTCGGAGCTTCCGAAGACACGGACCACACCATGGCCCTGTTCGCCACCTATGCGTTTCCCCTGCTGAACCGCGCCAACGAGCACCTGGTGCTCACTCCCAGCTTGGACTGGATGTTCGGCCAGCATATCAACCGTACCCACACCTACGTGTTGGGTACCGAAGTGGATTACTCCAAGAGCTACGAAAATCTGAACTACGGCATCTACGCCGTATGGGGACTCCACCCCTACAAGGGCAAGGGAGTACACTCCTTCCTTTTGGAACCCAGCTTCAACTTCTATTTCTTCAACCTGGGATTCACCTACTTCTATACCATTACGGACAAGGACTACAAGGCCGAGCCCCAGCTTTTTACCGACGACCAGTACATGTTTGCCGTGGAGCCCAGTTTCAATCTCCACAAGAAATTTACCATGGGTGTGTCTTACGAATACCACGACCCGGATAGAGAAGTCCACGGTGACGACTACACCTTCCTGGGCATGAACAACTACCTGTACCCCACCATGGGTAGCGAAATCGTGTTCTGGTTCGGCTACAACTTCAGCGACAACTTCGACACCGACTTCGCCCTGGGCATCAGTGGCAAGGTGGAATTTTAAAACAAATCGGGAGGGGTTATAGCCCCCCCCCTCCCTAAGACATTAGTGAATAGGATTTAGGATCTAGAGTTTTAGGATGCAGCCGGGCGCAGCCCGGCTCTTTTTTTGCCACGAATGCACATCAACAAGCAAAGAGAGGCGGGATCACTCCCGCCTCTACTGACTCAATTATCTAGTTCATAGTCTCTAGATTCTACACTAGTCTCTAGCCCCTATATCCTAGTCTCTAAAATCCTACTGACCAAGGAACTTACGACCGATGCCGAATTCGTCCTTGTATTCCACGTAGTCAGGCACGAAGTCCTTGCCGAAGCTGAAACTCACGTTCAAGGAGCACTGGAACTCGTTCATGAGCTTGCCCTTTTCGCCAGCCTTGATCTTCTGCTGCTTCTTTTCAATCTTTTCGTCACCCTTCTTGCCCACCAGGACTTCGGCTTCGCACCAGCCACCGGTAGCCTTGGCAATCACTTCCTTGCCGTCGGTAGAGACCAGCTTGATCTTGGAGGGGTCAAGTTCGGTGTTGTTGCCGGTAGAGGCCCAGAACTGGAGTTCGCCGCTGAGAGAGCCCGGACCAATCTTGATGGTAGGGAATGCCATGACATAGCCCCACTTGTCGATACGGCGGTTCACCGGTTCGCCAATCTGTTCACCGAAGATGAGGAAGTAACCGCGAGTGCCGATACGGCTCTTGTTCAGCACGGCCTTCACTTCGGAGTTTTCGGGAGCCATTTCGGCAATCTTCATAATCTGGTATTCACGAACCACCGGGTCCGATTCATCCTTTGCCATGGGGAGGTTCTTGGCCACATAGGCATTTTCCGCTTCGGTGCGGATAGCCTTCACGGCACCTTCGGCCACGTTACGGGCCTTGGCGGTAGCGAGGGCGGTATCAATCTTGGCGAAAGCGTTGATGACGGTATTGTAATCCACGCCTTCCTGAGCGGCCTGCTGCTTACCCACATTGGCGAGGGTAGTCACATATTCTTCTACCACCACGTCTTCCTTGACTTCGGGCATATTCACGGAGGCCTTTTCAAAGTAACCGTTGATGAGGTCGCTGTTCAGGTCCTTCTTGGCTTCGATTTCGGCAGCACGGACCAGTGCCAAAGTGAAGTTATCGTAAAACTCGCTGGACATGCTGCCCTTTTTCTTGGCTTCCAGGTAGGAGTTGATGGCATTGCGGAAACGGCCTTCCTTGAGGTGTTCGTCACCGCGCTTTTCGTTGGTGCCCTTGCAACCGACCATGGTAAACGCCACGGAGGCAGCCAATGCAGCGATTAACAATTTCTTCATTTTATTAAATCCTCGAAGATTAAGTTCAAAAAGAAACCTTTTATCCGAAAAAATTGGATTTAGGACTTTCAAATTATAATTTAATTAAATAAATTTGGCCTATTACTATTGCAAATAGTAAAATTTTATTAAAAAAGGGAAAATTTCAATGGAAATCCTAGTGGTCAGTCCAGAAGCCGGAAATTGGCGGACGCTGAGTCCCCTGGCCACTGCCGTAAACCGGATGACCTACGCCTTTGCAAGGGCCGGAGCCAACGCCCTGACCTGTTCCCCTTTCTACAAGCCCCTGTTGCAGGACCTGGAAGGTTACAGCTGCGTTTTTAGCGGTACTGAAAAGCTCCACGGCAAGCCCTACGAGATCTGGAAGTCTCCAGGAGACCCCTTCCACACCTACATCTACAACGAGGAATACTTCGGCAGGCCCGACATTTATGGCCCTCCCGGTGACCTCCCCTATGGCGACAACCACCTCCGGTTCGCCTTCCTGGCTTCTGCCGCCCTGGACTACGCCAAGGAGACCGGCTTCAAGTGCCAAGCGATTCTCGGCCACGAATGGGGCGGAGCCCTGGCCGGAGCCCTTATCCACACCGTTTACCAAGAAGCCTTTGGCCAGGTTCCCTTCTTCTTTACGGTCCACAACATTACCTACGATTTCCACGTATCATCTAGCGAAATCGAAGATATTGGGCTACCCAGGCAAGATTTCAACATGGACGGCTACGAGTTCTGGGGCAAGGTGAGCCTTTTGAAGGCGGGCATCTGCTATGCCCACAAGGTGCTATTCCCCTCTCCGGGCTATCGCGACGCCATGATCAACACCAACCTGCCCGGCGGTCTCAGCGGATTCCTGATCCACAACCAGGACAAGCTTATTGGCGTGCAGTTTGGAGTCAGCTACCAGGTTTGGGACTTCAACAGCAAGGACAAGCTACCCATTAAGCAGGCCAAGAAGAAAGCCCGAGCCAAGCTGGAGGGAATACTGGGGTGCGAGGTCGGGAACAAGCCCGTGCTGTACGCGCACCTGGATTCTGAAGCGGGCAACACCTCGGAAACCCTTGCCACAATCCTTTCGGATATCGCCAAGCAGGACATCTTTATCGTGGTGGGCATCGCTCCAGACGATCCGGAATGGAACTACTACCAGGATGTTTCCAAGCAGTATCCGGGAATCATGGCGGTTCGGCCCATTGAGACCAAGAGCGCCAGCGCCCTGCGCGACGTGCTGGCCGGTTCCGACATTTTGTTCGCGGCCAACCTGAAGGAGCCGTCTACCTCCATCATCTTGAAGGCCCTCGCCACAGGAACACTCCCCCTTACCGGACGTAACGTCGGGGTGGCCACCATGCTGGACGACTACGCCCCGGAAACTTCGGGATGCGCCAACGCATTCTTGGTGGATGACGCCAATGCTCCCCACCAGATGTTGCGCAGGCTGAAAGACGCCCTGCATGTTTACTACGAAGAAAGCGCCGACTGGGACAAGGCGGTGATAAACGCCTACAGCGGGTTCCACTACGAGTGGGACCGGACAATCGGAAAATATTTACTAATTTTGGGCGAACTGGGACTTTAGCTCAATTGGTTAGAGCAGCGGACTCATAACCCGCGGGTTCCGGGTTCAAGTCCCGGAGGTCCCACTAGACCCCGAGATGTAAAAATCTCGGGGCCTATTTTTTGTCCCGGTTACCATTTTTTACATTTAAATACAGAAGACAGCAACACGGAATTAAGTATGAAGACCGTCAAGAAACTTTCCTTAATCAGCACAGTCGCCTTTGCGATGTTCGCATTCAACGCCTGCGACGACTCCAGTTCCGGCAGCGGGCCGGACGCGACTGGCACAAAGGATTCTTCAAACAGTTCGGGACATTCGGACCCATTCGACTTCGACTGCCACATCTACCAGAAAAGCAACTGCGATTTCAAGATTACGGACGCTTCCTGGGAAATCTCCATTGCAAAGTATGGTCACTGCAGCAACATTACCACGGGAACGGAAGATACCATTTGGGTGTCCAAGCTCTATACGCCAAATGAAACCGGCTATACTCTAGAAGACAGCTGGAGTATCACTGGATTCGTATTCGAAAGCAACTGTAGGAATTCTCCTCAGGGCGTTGTATACGAAAATGAAAGCGACACCCTAAATGTCAAGAGGACGTGCAACCCCACAACGCACTCTTCCGAAATGATTAGGCCCTATGAATACGAAAAGGTCGGCAAAACTCTCGAGAGCCTGTACGAAGAGGCGCTAAAGGAATGCGAATCCGCAAATACTGAGGAAGATTGGTAACTACTACATTCAAGAGCAAGAGGTATAATCATGAGCCGTATCGACAATCGTAAAAACGACGAGATGAGAAAAATCAAGATGACCACCGGGTTCGTGTCCAGCGCGGACGGATCCGTGCTCATCGAGATGGGACACACCCGAGTGCTGTGCAATGCAACGCTTTTGCCCGAAGTTCCCAAGTGGCTTGCCGGCAAGGGCCGCGGCTGGATTACCGCCGAATATTCCCTGCTGCCCCAGAGTACGGGCCAGCGCGTGGAGCGGGAACGGAAAGGCGCCAGCGGACGCACGCAAGAAATTCAACGTCTGGTGGGTCGTTCGCTCCGAGGAGCCGCCAACCTGAACGCCCTAGGCGAACACGCCCTGGTGGTGGACTGCGACGTGATCGAGGCCGACGGCGGGACCCGTACCGCAAGCATCATCGGAGGCTTTGTGGCCCTGGCTCTCGCCCTCAAGAAGGTGAAGCCTACCATTGAAGTTACGGAACAAGTGCTGCTGCACAACATCAGTGCCATTTCCGTAGGCGTCATCGACGGAGAACCCCGTCTGGACCTGTGCTACGAAGAAGACAGCCGGGCCGACGTGGACATGAACATCGTGATGCGGGACGCCGCCGAATACATCGAACTGCAGGGAACCGGCGAGCACGCCTCCTTCGATCGCAAGACCCTGGACGCCCTTCTTGCCTTAGGCGAAAAGGCCTGCAAGGAAATCAAGGATATGCAGATGTCCTTGATTGGCGGGGAACTGCCTTAAATGAATAGGGAGGGCAAGCCCTCCCTAAAACCCTCCTTGCACTTAATAATCCGCCTTACGCAGGTTACAAGGCTTTAGTGATGCGGATTATTTTCGTGAGCACCTTCGGTGCATAAAAAGCCGGATGTAAATCCGGCTTTTTTGTATGAACCGAAAACCACCCGCTAGGCGGGTGGTTCAAAAGAGCCTTCT
>JAEDLI010000033.1 GCA_016295375.1 Fibrobacter sp.
CGCGATTTTGGTGCCCGCGTTCTTGGTAAATGAATTCGCGAAGTTCGCAAAGCTTTCGCTTGCCTGGTTCAGCGAGAACTGTAGCGGTGGCACGTTTTTGTACAAAGTATCGTCGGCGCCGATTTGGGTCGGGTCGGGCGGCGTGAAATCCGCATAGCGGGTGAGAATCCTGTTGCACAGGCCGCTCAGGCTCTTGAGTCCGTAATCTTCGACGTCCAATTCCATTTGCGAACGCAGCAGGTGCGATGCGGCGACTTTTATTTTCTGCGATACGTTGATTATGTCATAAAGATACATTTCAAAACGCCAAAGAGGAACCCCAACGCCCTAAAAACGAAAGTTCCAGAAAATGGGTCGCTTTATAAAAAATACTGCGAAATTTTGCTGTTTTCGCTAGTCCACGAATCCATAAAAGTTCCTGCCTGTAGAACAAAAAAATAATGCCTGTTTGAGCAAACCCCGTCCGAGGCTAAATTAGTAGGGAATCCCGCCTTGCTTCGACAACGCTCAGCACAGGTTGCGGGAATGACAAGGAGGCCGTTATGGCAAAGAAAGAAGAAATCGAATTTGAAACCGAAGAATCGTCAAGCATCCTCGACGACATCTACGACATCGCCCATGACATTTTCCCCGATACGACCGAAAAGTTCCACAGGAAGGTGGGCGACCTGCTGGAAGGGGCTGCAAACTACATCGAAAACATCACGCCCTCGTGGGAAGCGGGTTGCGACCGCATTTTCAACAAGGTAATGAACTTTTTGGATGGTGCCGAGGAAAAGAGCCTGAAGGCAATCGACAAGGTGCAGCACAGTCCTATCGGTGCGGCAATCGACCAGGTGTACAAAAGAAACCACCGCGAAGCATGACAGCTTGCGGATGGAGTCATAATTTTTTATAATGGTCAAGCAAAAAGGAACTGCTTTTGTTTGACCAGACCTCCATCCAAGTACTCTTACAGCAGGGCAAAGCCCAGGGCATCTTTAGCAAGGCCGTGGCAGGTTTTGTACTGCCCGACGGTTCGCGGCACGTTGTTGCGCTGGACACTGCCGAAGACACCCTCTTCGACATCGCCTCCCTCACCAAGGTCTGCCCTACCTCGACTCTTGCCCTGTGCAGCATTCTGCGGGGCGAACTGGATGTTGACGCCAAGGTCATAGATTTCATTCCGGAGCTGCACACCAACTACCGGGATGACATCCGGATTTTCCACCTGCTGACCCATAGCCTGGACTACCGGGTGCCCATGAAGACTCTCCGGACGCTTCCGCCCGAAAAGATTCTGGACGCGCTGTTCACTTACCAGTTCCAGATTCCGCCGGGCAAGGCCTTCAACTACGGGAACCCGCCCAGCGTGCTGCTGGGGATCGTGCTGAACCGCCTCACCGGAAAGTCCCTGCAGCAGCTGGGGCGTGAAACCTTCTTCGAGCCTCTACAGATGATGCGTTCCGGCTGGGACCCGCTGGAACGATTCCCCAGGGAGCTGATCATGCCCACGGAAGAATGCGAATTTCGGGGCCGCACCATCCAAGGGGAAATTCACGACGAAAGCGCTTGGGTTTTGCGGAAACTTTTCCCCGTAGGTTCTGCCGGCATGTTCAGCACCGTGCCCGAACTGCTCCGCTTTGTGCAGATGGTCTTAAACGACGGCGTCTTCGAAGGCAAGACCGTGGCTCCGGCCGGACTTCTTGACCTGGTAAGCCACAACGCCTTCGCCCCGGAGGTGGGTGCAGAAACAGCCCTGGGCTGGGAGTTGAACGCCGAACGGTTCATGGGGAGCCGCCGCTCCCCCCGCACCTTCGGAAAGACCGGTTTTACCGGAGCAAGCATCGTGGCCGACCCCGAAAAGGGAGCGGCTGTAGTCCTCCTGAGCAACTTCACCTGGCCACACCGGGAACCCAGCGCCGACCGCATCAACCAGTTCCGCGCAGCCCTTTCGGACCTGTTCTTCGGGCAGGTCTAGGCGACGCCTCTTGCACCCCATGGTTGTCCCGCAGTCTAAAACGCCCCGGACAAAAACAAAAAGGTCCTGCCGAAGCAGGACCTTTCGAGTGGACGGTACTGGATTTGAACCAGTGACCTCTGCCGTGTGAAAGCAGCGCTCTAAACCAACTGAGCTAACCGTCCGAGGTGGGTGCAAATATATAAAAGAATCTTCGGGATGTCAAGGGATGAGGAGGGGTTAGAGATTAGAGACTAGGATTTAGGGATTTAAAATCACGCACTTCGTGCTTCAAACTTTTCCCTAGCCCCTAGATCCTAGATCCTAGACCCTAACCCCTTATAAATACTTATCCTCGGCGCCCTTGAGGATGGTCAGGAACTCCGCCGGGGTCTTGGCGGCAATCAGCTCCTTGCGGACGTTGCCGTCGGCCAAGAGGCGGCTCACCGAAGACAGGGCCTTGAGGTGCGGTCCGACGGTGTTTCCGGGGCTTACGATGAGAATCAGCAAATAAACGGGTTCGCCGTCAAAGGACTCGAAGTCCAGGCCCTTTTCGACAGTGGCGGCCACCATGCACATGCGGTCCACGTAGTCAATCTTGGCGTGGGGCACGGCCAGGCCGCAACCGATACCGGTGGAACGGGTCTTTTCGCGGTTCCAGACGGCCTCAAAAATTTCGTCGCGATGTTCCAGCTTATAGGCGCTGCAAAGAGTATCCACCAGTTCGTTCAAAATGGCCTCCTTGGTTTCGCAAGGAGAATTGATCAAAATGCAATTATCTACAAACCGTTCAGAAAGACGCATATCGTTATCCTCTATATACAAGATAGATATTTAGAAAATTTAAGGCCTTTTTGCCAAAAAATAAGGATAAAAAAAAGGAAAACCATCATTTTTCGTTCAAAAACGCGGAAATTTCGAATTTGGAATGGAAATCCGACAGTTTTTCAAGGGCCTCCGCCATCACCGGCACCTGGATTTGACCGGGGGCTGCCACATGGCCAATAGCCCCGTAGGTCAGGTTCGCCCCCTCTTTCAGGGACCAGATTCGGCTTACCCGGCCAAGGTCACCCATGCCGAAGGCGGCAAAAAGTTCGAAGTCTCCGGAAAATTTTTGCGTGAACCTGTACAGACGGTCGCAGTCCTCTTCGGAATTGCACATGGCGGCAATTTTCAGGCCTTCGGCCCCCAGGCGGGAAACGTCTCGGGCGTAACCACGCAGTTCCATGTCCGTAGGCGTGCGGGAAAAATTGTGCTGAGAGATAAGGATTTTTACATTCCGACGGTCGGTCAGGGTGGACAGCTTTTCGTAGTCGTAGAGGCTGTCCTGCTCCAGGTCCAGCCAGCCCGGCACCTGCTCTGCTTCCAGGATGTTTTTCCACAGGGGCAGGCGGTCTCCGGCACGGGAATCCTGAAAGGCCCCGCCATCTCGCTTGAGGCGGATGGTGCCTATCTGCATGGCGTGGGGTGCTACCTTCCGGACCCGCGCCGAAAGGCCCGGCCAGAGGGACTCTTCAAAAAAGTCATACCGGATTTCTAGCGCCGAACAGGCCTGCAGGTCCAGAAACACGGGGTGTATGGAGTCCGACTCTATGGCGGAGAGGACTTCGGGACTGACAAGGCCTACCAAAATTTTATCGTTGCGCGCGGGCATGGGCCAAATATAGGAATCTTTACATTTTGCAAGGAAATGGCGATAATTCAGTGTTGAATAATTTCTAAATTATACTTGAACAAAAAGGATTCATTATGGCCGATTGTAGCGAAAAGAAAGAAAACCAGACCCCCGAAATGATGAAAAAGGCCGAGGAGTTCCTCGCCTCCAAGCGCAGGATTTTCTTGTGGGGCGGAGTGGATGACGAAAGCGCTGAACGCATCGTCAAGCAGCTCCTGTACCTGGATTCCCTGAACCACGAAGACATCGTGTTCTTTATCAACAGCCCGGGCGGCGTAATTTCTAGCGGTCTTGCCATTTACGACTGCATGAACGCCATCAAGAGCGACGTGGTCACCGTCTGCTGTGGGCAGGCCGCCTCCATGGGAGCTGTTCTCCTCACCTCCGGTGCCAAAGGCAAGCGCTACGCCTGGCCCAATGCCCGTATTATGATCCACCAGCCTCTGATTCACGGCGAGATCGTGGCGCCTGCCAGCGATATCCAGATCCAGGCCGAAGAAATGCTCCGCATCCGTAACATCACGGGCAAGATTCTTGCCGAGACTTCGGGCCATAGCATCGAGGAAATCGACAAGGATACCGAACGCGACAACTTCATGAGCGCCGAAGAGGCCAAGGCCTACGGTCTGGTCGATAAGGTCGAGAGCCTGGTATAATGGGACTTTTTTCTGCCATCAAGAGCGGCCTTGCCAAGACCCGTGACGCCCTTATGGGCGAGCTCAAGGGTATTGTAGGCGCCGGGAAAATTACCGACGAAACCCTGGAAGAGCTGGAAGAGCACCTCATCAAGGCCGACGTGGGCGTCGAAGCCGCATTCCTGTTGACCGACGCCTTGCGCGAGCAGGCTCTGGGCAAGTCTCTCACCACAGAGCAGGTTCTTGACATTATGCGGAGCGAGGCGGAGCGCCTCTTGAAAGATCCACCCCCTTTTGAACTCAAGGGCAAGCCCCATGTGGTGCTGGTCATCGGTGTAAACGGTGCCGGCAAGACCACCACCATCGGGAAACTGGCGGCCCGCCTCAAGGATGAAGGCAAGAAAGTGATGATTGCCGCCTGCGACACCTTCCGTGCGGCAGCCATCGACCAGCTGGAAACCTGGGCCGAACGTAGCGGCGCCGAATTCGTAAAACATCAAGAAGGCTCCGACCCTGCAGCAGTGGCGTTCGACGCCTGCAATGCGGCCGTGGCCCGTGGCTGCGACGTAGTGCTCATCGATACCGCAGGCCGTCTGCACAACAAGGACTACCTGATGGAAGAACTCAAGAAGATAGTCCGCGTCATCAAGAAGGTGAACCCCGAAATGCCTCACGACATGTGGCTGGTCATTGACGGCAACACCGGTCAGAACACCATCAACCAGACCAAGATTTTCAACCAGAGCTTCCCCCTTACGGGCCTGGTGGTCACCAAGCTAGATGGCACGGCCCGCGGCGGAGCAGTGCTTTCCATCGCAAGCTCCCTGCAGATTCCCATCCGCTGGATTGGCATGGGCGAACGCATCGACCAGCTGGTGCCTTTCAGCAAGGCCGAATATGTAGAAGGCCTTTTCGAAAACGCCCTGGAAAGCGAAACCTGAAAACCGTCATGACCGACGTTCAACCACGAATTATCAAGAGTTTAAAAAGCGTCGCCGGGCGCTTCTTGATGATTCTTGGACTTACGGTCTTGTTGTGCCTACAGTCCGGTTGTGATAAAAAAGCCCCTTCGGTTGACCAGAAATTCGTGAACACCTACACGGAACTGCTGATTGTTGAACAGATGTACGGCAAGGATTCACCGACAGCACGGGTTAAACGCAAGGCGATTCTGGATTCAGCAGGCTACAGCAGAGAACAATTTCTCACGAAGGCAAACTCTATCCTTGACGACAGGGACATGTGGGTCCCGTTCCAGAAAGCGGTCATTGACCGGCTGGACACGCTAATCGAGCAGAACAAGGCAGCGCCTGCGCGCAGGCGGGGGGAGGATTAGACCATGCCCCGTCACCTTGTTAGCATCATTCTTTATGTTGCTTTCTTGTCGGGTGTCGTTTTTGCAGCACCAAACTCCGGAAAGGCTCCGGTTATCCCCCAATCCTTAGTCCAGTGGATGGATTACAGCACCGCTCTTGAAAAGGCAAAGACCGAACCCAAGCTTATCTTCGTGGACATGTATGCCGACTGGTGCATTCCCTGCCGGGTCATGGACAAGAACGTGTACATGAACCCCACGGTGGCCTCCATTCTGAACAAGAAGTTTTACCCCGTCAAGCTGGACGTGGACTCCGAAGCACCCATCATTTGCGACAGGAAAAAGGCCACCGCAAAAAAATGTTTCTCCGAAGTGTGGGAACTGAACGTTCTCCCGTCATTTGTTCTGATTGCCCCCAAAGGTCTTTCTATATTGACCGTGGCAGACTCCATGTCGCCACAAGAGATGCAGATGTTGCTGGACAAGTTCCTGGAAAAAGAAAAAGAATGGATTGAACGATGAACGAACAGGTTCTTTTCTACTTGCAGATAGCTTTTTGGGTTCTACTGTTCCTGGTAGTTCATTGTTATGTGCTGTTCCCTATTACCCTCCCTTTTGTCAGCGAGATATTCAAGCGGAAAGGTGGCAAGGTTGGCAATGGAGAATATCTGCCCACTGTTTCCATCTTGATTTCGGCCTACAACGAAGAAGCCGTCATAGAGCGCAAAATCCAGAACCTGCTGGAACTGGATTATCCCAAGGAAAAACTGGAAATCCTTATTGGTGACGACGGCTCCGCCGACAGGACTGCCGAAATCGTAGAACGATACAAGGACCAGGGCATCACCCTTGTCAAGGCCCCCAAGAACGCAGGTAAGGCGGCCATGCTAAATCGTCTGCATAAAAAGGCGAGGGGAGAGATTCTTCTTTTTTGCGACGCGAATACAATGATGTTTCCCAATGTCATCCGGAAACTTGTGGCGACCTTTAGGGATGAAAAGATTGGCTGTGCTTGCGGGCATTTGATTTTGACGGATAAGAGCGGCTCGGAATTGGGTCGTGGGGAAAGTGCATATTGGGACTTGGAATCCGAAATAAAGAAGTTTGAAGGGATGATGGACCTTCTCGTTGGAGGTAACGGGGCCCTCTATGCGATACGCAAAGAGCTCTATACGGATTTGCCGACCAAGAAAAGCGTCATGGATGACTTTTTTGTGACGACAAAAATATTGCAGAAGGGTTATTACTGTACTTTTGTTTCTAGTGCTATTGGAACAGAACAGACCTCCAAGGAAACGACGGGTGAATTCCGGCGGAAGGTCCGTATTGGAAGGGCCAACTTTAATTACTTGTTGTCATACATCCCTCTTCTCAATCCTTTTAGGCCTTTGTGCTGCTACCTTTTCTTTTCTCACAAGATTTTGAGGTGGTTTTCTCCGCATATTTTGATTTTGTTGCTTTTAGTCAATATTCCCTTGGCGTTGGACAGCAACCTATACCGTGTCTTCTTGGTGGCCATGCTTGCCATTTTATTATTTGGAGTGGCAAAGGTCGTTCCTGGCGCCTATTACTTTTTGTCAATGAACATGGCGATACTAAAGGGATTTTTTATGTCTTTTGGCAAGGAAAAGTCAGGTGGTTGGGTTCGTGAAGCCCGCTCTGATGAGTGAACCTTGGACTAATGGTTATATTTGGGTTAGAGTATCCGCAATATGAAAAAAATCCTGGCCGCTTTCTTGTTCATGTTTGCAATTGCAGTTGTGCCTGCAAATGCCTTTACCATGGATGTACAGGCGGGTGTGGTTAATCATGCAAGTGAACTTTTCAAGTTCAACCTGAATATTTATGGTCACCTGTGGTATCGCATTGACCAGATGTTATTTGTGGGTGTAGGCAGCGGCTATCAGGAAATTGACAACGTGGGTTTGGTGCCTGTGAGCGGAGCACTTTGGGTGCGCCTGCCTATCGGAAGTCAAATTTTACCGGTTGCCACGGGCGATATAGGCTACCTTATCGGGAGCGACCACCAGCTTTTCTGGAAAGTGGGCGGTGGCCTTGACATCAAGAACGGGGATTACTCCTCTATTCTTGTCATGAGCGGTTATGAATTCCTGGATCATGCAGGCAAGGGTTATCTCTACGTTCAGGCGGGTGTTCTCGTTGAACTTTAGGCACTAGTCGACCTTAATAAAATCGGTCACGTATTTCGCCACCTGTTCCCTCACCTTGTTCCCCCGTACCTTGCCCAGCAAGATCTCGATATCTTCTAGAGGTGCTTCCATAAAGGCTTCGGCGCTCTTGTACTTGGAAAGGATTTTTACCCGGGTCTCATGCCCTACGCCTGGCATCTTGAGCCATTCCACTTCCAGGTCTTTCTTGCGCTTGCTCCGCTGGTAGGTAATGGCAAAGCGGTGGGCCTCGTCACGGGCGTTCTGCAACAGCTTTAGCGCAGGGCTGGTACGGTGCAGTACGATGCTTTTGCGGTCGTCGGGGAACACGATTTCTTCTAGCCGTTTGGCAAGGCCGATAAGCGGTAAATCCTGGTCGTGGCCCAGTTCTTTTAGAATCTGCATGGTGGCATCCACCTGACCCTTGCCGCCGTCGCAGACCCACAAATCCGGCATGGGGGTGCCCTCGTCTTCGAGCCTACGGATACGGCGGGTCATGACCTCCCGCATGCTGGCGAAATCATCGACGCCGGTAACCGTCTTGATGATAAACTTGCGGTAGTTGCTCTTGTCGGGCTTGCCGTTCTTGAAGGCCACGAGACTTGCCACGGTGTTGGTTCCCGAAAGGTGAGAAATATCGACGCACTCGATACGGAAGGGAGTCTTTTTGAGGCCCAGAACTTTTTGCAGCTCAAAGACGCTCTGGTCGATTTCGCTGTACTTTTGCACTTCGGAGCGCATTTCCACCAGAATCATGTCGGCGTTGGCCCCTGCCAATTTCAGGAATCCCACTTTTTCACCCCGCTGGGGGTTGGTGAACCGCACCTTCCGCCCGGCCTTTTCGGAAAGCGTCTGCTGTAGCAGTTCCGCATCTTCGGGGAGGGCGATGTCGGTGGCGATTTCAGCGGGAATCATGGGCATGTCCATATACCAGGGCAACACCATCTGGCGGAAAATTTCGGTGGTGTCATCTTCTAGCTTGCATTCCAGTCGGTAGTGCCTGCGCCCCCGGAGGACCCCGTTCCGGTATTCGAAAATGACCGCGGCGGCCATGGTCCCGTTCCGTCGGAGCGTCAATATATCCAGCGAAAGGTTCGGATCGCTGACGTCTGTCTTCTGGTGGATTCCCGTAGCCTGCAGGGCCTGGATGGCGTCCCGCCGCTTGCCCGCCGTCTCGAAATCCAGATTCGCGCTGGCCTCTTCCATTTCACGCTGCCAGCGCTCCAAAAGGTCGTCCCGCTTGCCTTCTAGCAAGAGCTTTGCCTGCTCCACCTTTTCACGGTAGGCTTCTTCGGAAATGAGTCCTGCACAGGGGGCGTCGCAGCGCCCGATGTGGTAGTTCAGGCAGGGGCGCTGGGGCTTTGCGAGAGGCAGTTTCAGCTTGCATTCCCGAATGTGGAACAGCCTCGCCGAGAGGTCGATCAGCTGGTCTATCATGCGGGACCCCATGAAGGGGCCGTAGTACAGGTTGTCGTCCTTGTGGACCGAGCGGGTCAGGAACAGCCTGGGGAAGGGTTCCTTCACCGAAAAGGCCAGGTAGGGGAAATGCTTGTCGTCTTTCAGCAGCACGTTGTACTTGGGCGTGTGCTTGCGGATGAGGTTCGCCTCCAGAATCAGCGCTTCGGACTCGCTTTCGGTAATAATCCATTCGATGTCCCGGATGTAGGGGAGCATCAGTGTGGCCGCCCGGTGGCCCGTATGGTCGGACCCGTCAAAGTAGCTCCGGACACGGTTCTTGAGCACCTTGGCCTTGCCGATATAGATGATTTTCCCCTGGGCGTTCTTCATGATGTAGACGCCAGGGAGTGCCGGCAGTTCCGCGAGCCGCCGCTCGATATGTTCGCCGAATTGGAGCATTACTCCGAAAATAGAAAATCCCCAAAAAACAATGCTTTTTTCTTGTCCTGTTATCAAATTTTTATATATCTTTTTATGGGGATGTTCCCCCTGGATTTACGGAGAAAAAATGAACCTGGAAAATCTGAACGTTCTTTCACAAAAGGTTGACGGCGTCTTGTCCACGGTACGTGGCCTGCGCCAAGAGGTTTCAAGCTTAAAGGTGCAGCTGGCCGAAGCCCAGTCCGGCCTGCAGGACAGGGAATCCCTGCTCCAGACGACCAATGCGAGTTTGGCCGAATGCAAGGCGGCTCTCGACGTGAGGGCGAACCAGGCGGCGGTCCAGGCCGAGGCCCTGAACAAGAAGGAACTGACCCTCCAGGAACTGACCCAGAATTTGGAACAGGCAAAGTCGGACCTTGCCGCCAGGGAACAGCAGATTTCGACCCAGGCAAGCGCCCTTTCCCAGAAAGAAACGGTCCTTGCAGGCAAAGAAGCCGAGCTGGCCGAAAAGACGGCCCTCCTTGCCCAGAAAACCGAGGAACTCAAAGAGAAAAACCGCCAGCTCGTAGCCAAGGACGAAATGCTCAACGAGCGGGACATGTCCTTGAACCAGAAAGACGTGGAACTGGCGGACAAGGCGACCCTGCTTTCGAAAAATGCCGAAGAGCTTGCCATGCTGAAGCAGGAACTTGCCGAAAAGGAACAGATGCTTTCTTCCAAGATTGTGGAACTTGCAGGCAAGGATGCCGAACTTGCAAAGAAGGCCGAGGAACTGGCCCAGAAAGACGAAACAATCCAGAACCAGACCGAAGAAATTGCCGAAATCCAGGATAAGTTCAAGCAACTTCTGGCCACCATTGAAAAGGAACTAGGCGCAGAATTCCCCGTGGACCAGTTCGTGGAAGACGTCGAAGGAGCCGCTCCTCGCGCCCCGATGGCACCTTCGGCAACGATTGCCACGGCGACCGTTGCTTCGTCGGCGGTTGCTGCCGACGATACCTTTGAAGAGCCTGCCCAGGAGCAGACGGAATTGAATTTCGAAGAACCCCCTCAAGAAGAACCGTCCGCTACCCTGACAGATGATTTCGAGATGCCCGCAGACGAGCTTCCGCAAGAGGAACCCGTCGCTGACGAAACGGTCGCGGAACCTGCTCCGGTAGAGCCTGCTTTCGAAGAGCCCGTTGCCGAAGAACCTGCAAAGGCGGCGGAATGGTCGCCTGACCCGCTGTTACAAGAAGAGCCTGCTGCCGAGGAACCCGCTCCTGAGGAGCCTGCGAAGGAAGAACCGGCGGACGAGTTCGTGGAAGACCCGAGTCTCGGGCCTATCGTGGACATGACCATGTCCAGGGATGACGATGAAGAAAAGTTTCCGGAAATTCACGGGGCCAACGAAAAGGACGATGATTTGTTCGCGAGTCGGGAGGGCTCGCAAGGAAATTTTTTCGGCTAAAATGGCTGATGGACGATGATCCATTCGGCGTAGGAATGCGATAATGGCAGAATTGAATACACACAGACCGGTAAGCATAACGGTAGCCAAGGAAAAACTGCAGATTCGCACGGACCTTTCCGATAGCGACCTGCAGGAGGTGCTTGGCTTTATCGATGAACGCTTCGAAAGCTTCGGCAAGTACAACCTGGAAAACGCAAAACGCCTGGCACTTCTGGCGCTGGACTTGGGCCAGCAGCTTTTCGATGTCCGCAAGATGCTCCGGCAGGCAAAAGTCCAGATGGACCAGATGGACCAGCGCCTGAAGGAACTTTCGTCCCTCCTGGAAGAGGGGCAGGACTCCTCGGAAGCCTGGAAGTAATCGGTAAACCCCGTTTTTGAACAAATTTCGGGGTTTTCTAAGATATTAAAAAAAACACTTGCTTTTAGCATCGCAGTTAGGTATATTATGGGCATAGGCATCCCACGGATTAACGCCCGATCTAACAAGATTATAAAAGCTCGTGGCTCTTGAGATTCAGTTTAGGCGCGCTTCGACGCGAAAAACAAAACCCCAAGGCACTGCTATCATTTCAGAATGAGTAGCTTCGAGTGTTCCACCGTGAGGGATGCCTTTTTTTATTAAAACGTCTATGGTTTAGAATGTTGAGGGGGCTAGAGACTAGAGATTAGGATTTAGTGAACAAGAATCACGCACTTCGTGCGTCAAGTTTTTCTCTAGCCCCTAGATCCTAAATCCTAAATTCTAGATTCTAAACCCTAGCCCCTAGATCCTAGATCCTACCCCCTAAATCCTACCCCCTAATCACCTTTATGTCATACGGTATTCTCTTTCTCGGCATTTTCTGGGGCTTCTTCTTTTTTGTGCTTTCCGTGGGCCGTAAAAAGTCGTCTCGCGAGGAAATGAAAAAGAGCCTTAAACGACGGCTCTTGGTGGGTTTTGCCCTCTTGGTTGGCATCTTGGTGTTTCTGTTCATTGCCCAACCGGGTGCTTGATAGGCCCTATGGCTGACTAATTGGGCTGTTTTTTTTATTTTTTTGCCACTATGGCAAAAATTCTCTTTAAAAAACAGTTATCTCCTGCGGTATTCCAATTCCGCGTCGAGGCCCCGCTGATCGCCCAAGAGCGTAAGGCCGGCCAGTTCATCATCCTCCAGACGAACAAGGATAACGGCGAACGCGTGCCCCTCACCATCGCCGATGCCGACACGACTGAAGGCTCCATCACCCTGATTTTCCAGACCGTCGGTAAGACCACCACCGAGCTCTCCAAGTTCGAAGTCGGTGACGATATCCCGGTGCTCGTGGGCCCGCTGGGTTCCCCGACCCACATCGAGAATTTTGGCCACGTGGTTTGCGTGTGCGGTGGTGTGGGCATTGCCCCGATGCACCCGATTGTCCAGGCCATGAAGAAGGCCGGCAACAAAGTCACCATCATCATGGGTGCCCGTAACGAGAGCCTCTTCCTCATGAAGGAAGAAATGACCGCCCTCGCCGACGAAATCATTTTCATGACTGACGACGGCTCCTACGGCCGCAAGGGTCTCGTGACCGAACCGCTGAAGGAACTCTGCGAAGACACGAAGGGCAAGCCCGACATGGTGCTCGCCATCGGTCCTCCGGTTATGATGAAGTTCTGCGCTCTCACCACCAAGCCCTACGGCGTGAAGACCGTCGTGAGCCTCAACAGCATCATGGTGGACGGGACCGGCATGTGCGGTGGCTGCCGCGTGACTATCGGCGGCAAGACGAAGTTCGTCTGCGTCGATGGCCCGGAATTCGACGGCCACGAAGTCGACTGGAACAACATGCTCCAGCGCATGGGCGCCTTCAAGCCCCAGGAACAGGAAGCCTTGCACCGCTTCGGTGCCAACGACGGCCACAAGTGCAACATTGACAAGATGGCTGACGCAAAGGCCAAGGAGAGCAAGTAATGTCTGAACACATGACTCGTGAACAGTTGGACGCCGCCGCCAAGGTGGAACTCGAAAAGATTAAGGCTCTTCCGCAGCCCCTCAAGCCCAAGGACAAGACTGCTATTCCGGCTCAGCCGATGCCGCAGCTTGAACCCAGCTACCGTGCCCGCGTAATGGAGGAAGTGGCCCAGGGTTACACCGAAGCTCAGGCCATTGTGGAAGCCAACCGCTGCCTTGCTTGTAAGAAGCCGTTCTGCGTCGAAAGTTGCCCGGTGCACATCGACATTCCGGCCTTCATCGCAAAAATTGCCGAAGGCGACTTCAAGGCCGCTATCGCAAAGATTAAGGAAACCAGCTTGCTCCCGGCAATCTGCGGCCGCGTTTGCCCGCAGGAACGCCAGTGCCAGATGAACTGCACCATGGGCAAGATGCACAAGGACGTGAACCAGGCTGTGGCTATCGGCCGCCTGGAACGCTTTGCTGCCGACTACGAACGCAACAACGGTGGTGCTTCTGTGCCGGCCGTTAAGCCCGCTACCGGCAAGAAGGTGGCCGTGATCGGTTCCGGTCCTGCCGGCCTGGTGGTTGCTGCCGACGTGCGCCGCGAAGGCCACGACGTGACCATCTTCGAAGCTTTCCACAAGCTGGGTGGCGTGGTCCGCTACGGTATTCCTGAATTCCGTCTGCCCAAGAAGATCGTTGACAACGAAATCGAATCTCTCGCTGCCATGGGCGTGAAGTTCGAGACCAACTTTGTGATTGGCCGTACCCGCAAGCTCAAGGACCTGATTGAAAAGGATGGCTTTGATGCCGTGTTCGTCGGTACCGGTGCTGGTCTTCCGCTGTTCATGAACATCGAAGGTGAAAACCTGGTGGGTGTGTTCGCCGCTAATGAATACCTGACCCGCGCAAACCTGATGCGCGCCTACGACCAGGAACATGCCGATACCCCGATGTGGCCCGGCAAGAACGTGGTCGTCCTCGGTGGCGGTAACGTCGCCATGGACGCTGCCCGTATGGCGCTGCGCCTCGGTGCCGAAAAGGTCCGCATCGTCTATCGCCGCAGCATGAACGAACTCCCGGCCCGTAAGGAAGAAGTTCTCCATGCCCAGGAAGAGGGTGTCGAATTCTGCGTTCTGCAGAACCCGGCCAAGATTCTTGGCGACGAAGCCGGCCACGTGCGCGGCATGCTCGTCGACAAGTACGAACTCGGCGAACCCGATGAAAAGGGCCGTCCGCGTCCGGTCAAGGTCGAAGGTGCAAGCTTCGAAATCGAATGCGACACCGTGCTCGTTGCTATCGGTAACGGTTCCAACCCGCTTATCAGCAACACCACGCCGGAACTCTCCGTTGACAAGAAGGGCCATATCCTTCTCGAAGATGCAACCGCCAACAAGACCTTTATGGAGAAGGTTTATGCCGGTGGTGACATCGTGCTGGGTGCCGCAACCGTGATCCTCGCCATGGGTGAGGGGCGTCGTGCTGCCGCAGGCATCAATGAGTTCTTGAAAAAGTAGGCCTTGCTATAAGCGTCGCATAGCTTCGTTCTCGGACCCTCGCTGTACGCTTTGTACAGCTTCGGTCCTGCGGCCTCGCTCTGCTCGCTTCTAGCTTCGGCTGGGTTGAACGGACAATTCCGTTTTTTCTTCAAATCTTGGATTTGATAAAAAAGATGGTTTCGGCCATCTTTTTTGCATTTTAGCTACGGGGGCTCGGCTCCTGGTCCTGCTCGCTTCTTTTTCAAGACCTAAAGCGTTATAAGAGGATGGCTTTGCGCCATCTTTTTTTTGTGGTCTTTTATTACACCGGAGCGAACGATAACTAAAAATTATTGTTTGTGCAAAAATATTATATTTGATGTTATTGAATGCTGAAGGTATATTGTAGGTTGGGATCAGCAGTCACAATATTTACGAAGGTGTTCAAAATAAAAAAGCTTTTTTCCTTGTCGTTTTTGTTGCTTTCGGCAACATTCCTTTTTGCCGCCTGTTCCGAGGACAGTTCGTCTTCTAACGATGCCGTTGTGCAAGAGCCGAACCCAGCCGCCAATGCAAATTCCATCGGAGAATCTCCGGAATGGGTGACGAAACTGCCCGAGGCGGACACCGCTAGGCAGCTCTTTGTGGTGGCCGCTTACGAAGGCACTACCGCATGGGTTTCGATGCACAACAAGGACAAGTCGGGCAAGTGGCAGATGATTATGTCCACTCCCGGTTTTATCGGCAAGAACGGCCTAGGCAAGACAAAGGAAGGCGACGGCATGACTCCCGTGGGCACCTTCAGGTTCAATCGCGCCTTTGGAAACTCCGAAGATCCGGGAACCGCATTTGAAACACCAGGGCCGATGGCGATACCTACTGGTCTGGCGACACGCGCGAAGGCAAGCATTATAACGAACTGGTGAGCCTCAAGGATGTTCCCGACCTGGACAAAGAAAACAGCGAGCGCATCGCCAATTACCCTATTCATTACCAGTATTGCCTGAACATCAGTTACAACGCCGAGGGTACACCCGGCAGGGGCTCGGCGATTTTCTTGCACGTGTTCGACGACCGCAAGCCTTTTACGGGCGGCTGTGTGGCCATACCCTTGGACATGATGCGCTTTGTAATGCAGAACGTCTCCAAGGACTGCGTGGTGATTATTGGCTCGCTGGAAACCCCTGGCGGAAATTTCTAGGGTGGGAAAACATCAGGGCCCCAGGCGAAATCCGCAAGGACCGCTGGTTTGACGTGCAGGGCCGCCTGTTGAAGGGAAAGCCCACCGTCAAGGGAAAGTACCTGCACAACGGCAGGGTAGAAGTGGTAAAGTAACGGTTATCCCTCGCCGCTTTCCCGCTTGGAATACACGCAGCCGCAGTAGTTCTGGCGGTAGAGATGGTATTCGGCGGAAAGTTCTATGGAACGCTTGTACCCCCCCTTCTTCTTGAAGTCGCTGGGGAGCCGCCTGATGCCGTAGATGTCGCATTGCTCCTGCACCACTTCGTTTAGCACCTGGGCATCCTTCATGGGGCTGATGGTGAGAGTGGTGGTGAAGTAGTCGGCGTTCAGTTCTTGTGCGATGCGGGCCGCTTCGGCAAGGCGGAGCTCGAAACACTTGCGGCAGCGCTTGCCGCCTTCGGGTTCTTTTTCCAGCCCACGGACGGCATCGTAAAACTTTTTCGGGTCGTATTCGCCCTCGATGAGTGTGACCGGATGTTTGGTCTTGAATTCTTTCACGAACCGCTTGATTTCTTCGACTCGGTGGCGGTATTCCTCGTCGGGTGCGATGTTCGGGTTGTAGTAGAAGAGCGTAATCTTGAAGTATTGCGACAGGTATTCGATGGTGTAGCTGCTGCAGGGGGCGCAGCAGGCGTGCAACAACAGCGTCGGCACTTCGCCGGTGCGTTCCAGCCGGCGAATGATGTAGTCCAAGTCCCGCTGGTAGTTGTGCTTGGGGACTGCTCCCGTTTCCAAGGCCTTCTCCTGCATGTTTGCAATCCTACGGGCGAATGAGGGAACCGCCCCAGTGTTCGTCGAAAAATTCCTTGAATAGAGGATCGCCGCAGGTCTTGAGTTCGTCGATGACTTCCTGGATGGGCCTTCCGCCGCGGTACAGGGCGCGGAAAGCTTTGTCTAGACCTGCGATGCGTTCTTCGGAAAATTCTTCGCCGTGGAGCTTCAGGGCGTGCAGGTTCAGGCCGCCCCACTTGAGCGGAGTCCCGAAGGCCTTGCTTGCCGGTGGCACGTCCTTTTCCACTTTCAGGGTTGCCCCTACGAAGGCGTAGGCTCCTACCTGGTTTCGCTGGGGCATTCCGACGTTTCCGCCCAGGGTGGCATGGCGCCCGATTCTGGCGTGGCCGCCCAGCTGGCATCCGTTAGAAATTACCGCCCCTTCGTCGATAAAGCAGTCGTGACCCACATGGGAGTATGTCATGAGCAATACTTTGTCTGCAAGGCGGGTGACTCCACCGCCCTGTGCCGTGCCCCGGTTCAGGGTGCAGTATTCCCGGATTGTACAGTTCTCGCCGATTTCTAGCCGGGTGGGTTCTCCGGCATATTTCAGGTCTTGGGGTGGGGCCCCCAGGATTGCCCCGTCAAAAACGCGGGTGTTCTTGCCTATGGAAACGCCATCGTACACATGGACTCGGGTTTCCAGCACCACCCCTTCGGCAATTTCGGCTCCGGTATCAACAAGACACCAGGGGCCGATAGAAGCGGTCTCGTGGACTTTTGCAGAAGGGTGCACAAATGCGGAGGGGTGAACCATGGCAGGGAATATAGCTAATGGAAGGCTAGAAATTCAGGGTGCCCACGGCCACGATCCAGAAACAGACGGCGCTCACCACGGCGAAGCTCCCCATGACGGTGCGTTCCTTGTAGCTGGTGCTGAAAAGAACCGTTGCCGTATAGAAGGTCACGTACAGCGCAAAGAAGAAGGCGAGAATCCGGGTGATGAGGAAGGGGATAATTTCGGGCAGGATTCCCCCTGCGCTAAGCAGCACGAACAGGGCCACGAACTGCAGGCAGGTCGGCACGATAAAGGCCTTGCGGAGTTCCGGCGGGATAACCCTGTGCTGGGCGTTCATGGCATAGGCCCCCCAGGGAGCACCGCAGGCAAGGGCGATGTTCAAGACGATGGAGGGCAAGAAGGCGACAGCTCCGATGGCGGCGGCGATAAACATTACTCTCCAAAGTTAAAAAAGACGCACCTAGGCAAAGGAGTAGCCTAGGTGCGTCAAGGGAGTGTTTGGGTATGCATTAAGATAGAATCTGGCAGGGCGTAAAGCCCATAGGTTGTATACTTTTCTGTTTACCCGTGTAACCATGAGTAAACATTTCTTTTGAGGTGTTTTTTGAGAACAAAACAGGGCCTTTAGTCTCAAAACCGCACTTTTGCCTCGGCAAAACCCCGTAACGGGGTCAGGTGCAGGCGGTGTACGTCCTTGAAGGTGCAGACAAGGGAAATGTCCAGGTATTCTCCGGAAATAAGGAATTCCGAACGTAGGCGCATGTCGTCTCGGGGGCGACCCTTGGGAAGGATGAAGGTGAATTTTGTGTAACTTTGTCCAGAATCCATGAATTTTGAGGAAAATTCCAGGTGAGGAGGGTAGAAACCTTCGGGTCGGTCGTGCCGGACCCGGACAGAAGCCCCCAGAGCCCAGAGTTCCCAGGGAGTAAGGTTCAGGCCGCCTTTCCAGTCCGTCTGCCTGCAGTTGGAGCCTGCGTCTCGGCAGGTGGCGCTGGCGGAAAACCGCAAGAACTCGGGGCCTGATTCTGCCCCAAGTTTGAGCCGAACCGCCATGGTGTCGGCATCAAGAGGCTCTATAAGGGTCCCGTCTGCGGAGACTCTCGTGTCCAGGAGGTTGGGAGCTTTGACGGACAGGCTTTGCGACCCCCAGAGCCTGCTTCTTTGGATGGTCTTGCTCAAGCGGGCGTACCTGGGGAACTCCTCCCGATGGATATAGGCGGTGGTCCGCCAGCTGTAGGTGACGGCACCGCTCGGACCTGAGTTGCCGGCGCCGTTCTGACCCGCCTTGCTGATGGTTTTTCCGGCGTTTGCGTCGTCGCGTTCCTTCTTCTCGCCGCCGTGCAACTGCACCTTGATAAGCGGGAATTTCTGACCGTGCTGCCACCAGGAGGCCACCTGCCCGAAGGGGAATTTCGTCTGCATTCCGAAGGAGTGGATGCGGGCTTGTAGGCTGTCGGAGGCTTGCTGAATGTTGCCAAAACCGTGCCAGTAAAATGCTTCGACGCTGGCGATGCCCCGCCTGCCGTATCCCAGCCGGAACTGTGTCGTTTTGGCGGTGTCCAGAAGGCCCGCCACATGAAAGTTTCCGAAGGGGTAGAGGAGGGCGGTTCCCCAAAGGGTGTCCAGCGGGATCTGGCTGTGGAGTTCCCGTGTGGAAACGTCCCCGAAGTAGGCCTCGCTCCCCAGGTTCTTGTAGGCGAGAAGCTCCTGGGAGCCGAGCCTCAGGGTGTAGCGGTAGAACTGGACCTGCAGTTCTGTACGGTGACTTTCCAGGTGTCCCGTGGAATCGATTCGGCCTTTCCAGTCTATGTAGCCGTGAGGTGTAAGGTCTGGGCGCGTCGGGGCTTTCGCGGACTTCTTGCCGCTGGAAATTTTCCCTAGGGTGGAGCCTGCGCGGGTCTTGCCACTAGCCGTTTCGTCACAGGTTTCCTGGGCGTAGGTCTGTGCAAGGAGGCAAGCCTCCTCCTGGTTTCCTTCTTCCAGCAGGTCCAGGATTTCGGTAGCCTCTTCGACGGTAATGATTCCGTTGTCCCACCAGTCGAAAACTTCCGATTCGCCTAGCGGGGCGGCAAGAACGGCCCCTTCCAGGGCAAAAAATGCCGCCGCAATGACGGATGAGCGCAGGACTCCAGCTTCTTTTTCGTGTCTATCTTTGGACAAAATAAGCCTCCTCTATGTATAGACTTATTTTTGTCCCGAAAAGTGCCTAAGTTTTTTTATTTTTTCATTATGGCAAGTTCAAACTGGTCCAAGAAGCCTTTTTCTGCACGGTCCGATTCCTGCGTGGCGCGGCAACCCTTCCGCAATGCTTCTGCCGCAGGTCGTGACTTTGTGCCTCACTTGAAGGCACCACGTACCGACTTTCCGCTGTTTGGCGGCAAGCGGGTGAAGCCCTCGATTGAGGGACTGGACAAGCTCTTGCACTACTACGGTGTAGAGCTCCAGCCCGAGACCCTGAAGCAGATTTGGGAGTTCCACCAGTTGTTGCGGGCCAACAACGACGACCAAGACCTAACCCGCCTAAACGCTTTCGAGACCATGGTGGAGCGGCACTATGCCGACTGCACGCTCATAAACGCCTACGTACCCAAGTGGCCCGCCCGCATGATCGACGTGGGGAGCGGCGCCGGTTTCCCGGGAATTCCTCTGAAAATCGTGAATCCGGGGATTCGTCTTACGCTTTGCGAGCCTCGGCCGAATCGCATCAACTTCTTGAACATGGTCATCGAGAAGATGGGCCTCAAGGGAATCGACGTTTTTGGCCACAAGGTCACCAGCCGCAGCATGACAATCCCCGTAGATGGCGTCATCAGCCGTGCTTTTGAACTGATGGAAAAGACCCTGCCCCGCATCGCCAATTCCTTGAAGGTGGGCGGCCGGGCATTCTTTATGAAGGGCCCTGCCGTGGCCGACGAACTCAAGATTTTTCACCCCGAAGATTTCGGCTACAAGTTCGTGGGCAAGCACTTCTACACTATTCCCAACAGCACCCAGGAGCGGGCACTGATTGTTCTGGAACGGGTGGAGTAGTTCGGTCCGTGCAGACTATCTGTTTTTACACATTTTTTTCATTCCGTCCCTTGCCAATTTTTGCAAATAAACTACATTCCTGATGCACTCCTGAAATGTGCACAACGGCATCCGTAAAACGGGTGCCGTTCTTTTTAACCAAAGGAATATTGTGCACTATGAAAAACAGGAATCTGCATACTGGGACGAAATCTTCCGTAAGACCCTACATCGTGATGGACGCCAACGGCGTCGAATACCTGCTGCCGAACTATTCCGAATCATTTCGTGCCCTGATGGACGACAAGGAAATCATCATGGACATGCTGAACAGTGTCCTGCAGCTTGATGGTCGGAATAAGATCAAGGACGTGAAATACCAATTTGAGAAGCCAATTGACGTGTTCATGCCCGAAAACGACCCCGTTCGCCTCGATGCCTGGGTTGAAACAAGGGACCGTCGTTTTATCAACATCGAGGTGCAAAACTGGCCTCATGCGTTCATACTCGACAGGATGCAACTGTATAATGCGTATCTCACGCTCCGCAGCAAATATGACTACAACAGGTCGTCCCATTTCAAGTCGCTCACAAAGAAGGAGCGCAGGCGCCGCATGTACGAACTTCCGGAAACAATCTCCATTTGGCTGTGCAACTTTCCCATACTCAAGCCAAAGGGCCTTTTCAAGGATGTGTGGGCCGTCTATAGCGAAAACGACATCAGGACAGGAAAGGCTCTACCCACCCTCCCGAAAAATAAGTATATTATAGTGGACCTGCCCAAGTTCGCACGGCTTCGCAAGAAGGTCTGCTCGCGGGAGGATTTCTGGCTCGGATTGCTCTCCAAGGGCCCGACAGGAATGCCCTGCTTCGAGGACCCTGTTTATGCGAGAGCCGTGAGTCGATTGCGGGTGAGCAACGTAGACCCGAAAATTCTCAAATCCCTGGAGGCGAAAATGTCCGAAGACGAGCACGTTATGGAAGTAATCAAGGCAGATGCCTACCTCAAGGGTGAAGCTGAGGGTAAAAAGGCCGGAAAGAAAGAAGGTATGGAGAAAGGCGCTGAACGGGAACGCAGGCGTATCGCGAAAATCCTTCGTTCAAAAGGAGTGTCGCCGGAACTTCTGAATGCGGCTCTCGCTGTTAAGTAAAACTCCTTATCGCTGAAATTTTCTTGCACCGTAAATTCAAGTGCAAGGTGAGTATGGGCGAGAAGGGATGCTCTGGCAATACCTTGAGTTGGTGTTGATTGTTCTGGAATGGGTGGAACGGATTCTATAGTTTAACGCTTGAATGCGGCGAAGCTTCCTTCGCCCGTGATGGCTACGAAAATGTCTTTCCCGAGCATCAGTGTGTCACCCGCCCCGATGTGATAAATTTTCCAGACCTCGTTGCCGTCGAAACGGTCGTCATGGCAGTGCTTGTAGGGCGGGGTCGTTTCGTGGCATTCCGTATAGATGTAGTTGCGGGATGTCTCGAAACAGGTTTCTCGACCGGCAAGGTCATAACAGACGCGCAACGGGTTATCCCTATTTTGTTGAATTTTTACGCGGAATTCGGCCCGCGTCGCTTCGGAAAGCGCAGTCCGGTTTAGACAATGGATTTTCGTAATGCTGTTGAATCTGGCAGAAACGAGCGTGTCGAAGCGGTTCTCCCTGTCGTGTGTCGTAGCGCAGGCACAAATAAGCAGGGCAAGCGCAAAGGCGATGATAAATTTTTTATTTGCCCATCCGTTTCCCATACACGCTCCCCGGTCGCTCCCACTGGTCCCATCCGTAGCCTGGCTTCAGCTGTATCCAGTCGTATGTGTCGCGATACCTTATCTGGTT
>JAEDLI010000034.1 GCA_016295375.1 Fibrobacter sp.
AGAATCCACCAGTTGGATATTGGATTCCCGCTTTTCGGGGCGAAAAATCTGCACGTCACTTACGGGCTTGGACAAGTCCTGAGCCCAAATACTTGCCGAAAGGGCAAGCATAAACAATAAAATAAAATGCAGATTTTTAAAGTTCATAGAGATAATATACAATCAAAACGTCATTAATCCAAATAACTGTAATTTGTAGTGATTATAAATACCTTAAATTGCCAGCGGCATCCAGGGTTTCACCACATCTATCGACTTGAGCATGCCCTGCTTTTGGCGGCGGATAGCCGCAGCGGCAATCATGGCGCCGTTGTCGGTACTGAGGCTGCGGTCCGGAATGCAGAAACGCACTCCGTGCTTTTGGCAATAATCCAGGAGTCTTGTGCGGAGCCAGGCGTTGGCGCTTACGCCGCCTCCCATGACCAGGGTTTTCATCTTGGTCTTTTTGAGGGCGTTGATGGTCTTGGTGACAAGGCTATCAACGATGGCGTCTTCCAGCGAGGCGCAGATATCGCCCAGGTTTTTCTGGATGTATTCGGGGTCGTGGGTTTCGGTGTAGCGGAGTACTGCGGTCTTGAGCCCGCTGAAAGAAAACTCGCAGCTGTCGTGGGTGTGGAGCGCCCGCGGGAATTCCACGAATTTACGGTTGCCGTTTTGTCCAAGCTTGCTGATGGTGGCACCTGCCGGGTACTTGAGCCCGATGAGCTTTCCGCACTTGTCGAAGGCTTCGCCTGCGGCGTCGTCCCGGGTGCGTCCGATGCTGGTGTACTTGAATCCAGGTTCTTCCAGCACCAGTTCCGTATGGCCGCCCGAAACGGTCAGCGTCAAGAAAGGCGGTTCGATGTCGGGGTTCGAAAGCCATGCGGCGGCCAGGTGGCCTTCCAGGTGGTTCATGCCGTAGGCAGGGATATTCAAGTCCCGTGCAAGTCCTTTGGCAAAGCTTGCACCCACCAGCAAGGGCCCCATGAGCCCCGGTCCCGTGGTGTAGGCGATGGCGTCGATATCGGTGAGTTTTATTCCAGCTTCCTTGACGGCGGCTTCGGCGATGGGTGCAATCTTTTGCAGGTGCGCCCTGGCGGCAATTTCTGGAACGACGCCGCCGTAGAGGGCGTGTTCGTCGATTTGGCTGTAGAGCGGGTTTGAAAGGACCTTCAGGGGTTCGTCTTGCAGCACGGCGCAGGCGGTTTCGTCGCAGCTGGATTCGATGCCGAGCCAGAGCATTATTCCTCTTCTCCTAGGGAATCCACAGGCGCTGCGGCGACTTCGGTCTTGACAAGTTTCACCTTGTCGGGCACAAGCTCGTAGCCCTTGATGGACATTTCCCGGTTCACGGAAGAAGGCAGGTTCATCTTGACTGTAGGCGCGAGGCTATCTACGTCTTCGATGGCAAAACGGTTGATTTCTACAAAGAGCTGAAGATTCTGGGACGTGATGGAATCCAGCACGTTCTGGCCGCCGGTAATCTTGATGGATACCGTGTCGGGAGAGAGCTTTGCTTCGTCTTTGTTGTAACGCCCGATAAGATGCACCGGAATTTTCTGGAATGTCTTGCTTTCCAGCTTTTGGATGTCGATGCTCATGATGACGCTGGAATCGCTGGGCGTCACGTAGGCGGGGAACGTTTCCAGGTTCAGGGCTACCTTGAAATTGTCGTTGGCGGTGAGGCTGTCGAACCGCACGGAATCCGTGGGGATTTCGAAGATGCGGGTCAGGGCGTCTCTTGCGCCGGATACGCGAATCTGCTCGGGGGTGATTTTCGGAACGTCCGTCATGATGTAGCCGGGTGCCGGGTCGAAGGTCACGTTGGACTTGACGGGAATGTTCCTCTTGATGCGGGTGTCAAGATCCAGGTCCAGAAACAGGAGCTGGTTCGAAGGCTCTACGAACTCCACGTTAGGAAAGTTTGGTGCCGAAAAATTCCTGGCGCCGATGTGCCTGCGGGTGGCGCCCAGTTCCGCCTCTTGCAGGTCGATGACAATGGAGACCGCGTTGGAATCCATGTTCATGTAGTTCCTGCGCATGCGGATAAGGTCGAAGGCCGGACCCTTGACGGTAATGGGCAAGGTGTGGGGCGGCTTGGAGGCTACTGCCAGGAGTTCGGGCAACCGGACCAGCTTGACGGGAACCTCCATGGTAATTTGAAAGTCCTTGGTGGACATGACAAAAAACCAGAAGCCGATTCCGAACAGGAAGGCCATTATCTTCAATCCGATATTATTCATAGCAGTACCGTGATAAACACTAGCAAATTTAATTATATTCGGGCGGTGCTAGGACAATTAGGCTACTTAATATCTGAATCTTTTCGGGGGCTGAAACAGCACCGCACCGTGGTGCTCCCGTCCCTGGTGACCATCTTTCTGTGTTCTGTCTTGCTGGCGGGCTCCCTGACCTCCTTCGGGGGCGTGGTGAAGCTTCTTTCGGCTGAGAAGGCCCTCTATACGGTGGAGGCGTTCTTGCCCAAGACGGTGAGCGCCGACTCCATCAAGGCCATTTCGGAAAATCTGCTCCATACCAAGCGGGTGGAATCCGTCGAATACGTGAGCGCCGATTCGGCCTTGGCGGATTTCCGCAGGCATTTTTCGGGAGAGATGCTGGACCTGGTAGAAGGTAACCCCCTGCCGCCGTTTTTCCGGGTGAAACTGAAAGAGGAGGCCCACAACCCGGTGGACCTGATGGAAGCCCGTACGGAACTTTTCCGCAAGGGCTATTTCGAAGAAGTCCAGGCCCCCATTGAATGGGCGGAACGCATTGCCAAGTGGAAATTCAAGATGGTGTTCTGGCCCCTGTGCCTGAGTGTGCTGTTGCTTGCCACCCTTTCTTTGATTATCTGCAATTCGGTGCGGCTGTCCCTTTTCTCCAGGCAGCTCTTGGTAGAAAATATGAAATACACCGGCGGGAGCCCCTTCTTTATCGAGTTCCCCTTTGTGCTGGAAGGCCTGATTCTTGGACTTGTGGGTAGCGGCCTTGCGGTAACCCTCTTGGCGGTTCTTGTAAACGCTATCGGAAACGCGATTCCCGTGGTGGCAAACAACAGGAGCGGTCTTGGGCTCATGCTTGCAGGCGTGGTGGCGCTGGTGACGGTCCTTTCGGCCTACTTCAGCTACAGGACGGTGCGCAGGTTCCTGACGGTGAAGAATTTTGAGCAGGAATAAGATGCGGATTCTTTCCATCATCTTGTGTCTTTTGGTGGGGCTCTCTTTCGGAGCGCCTAAAAAGACCGATGCCCAAATCAAGGAACAGCGCACGGCCCTCAAGAAATTGGAGACGGACCTGGCCAAGAAACGCAAGGAACTGGCCTTGCTGGAAACCGAAGAAAAGGGTGTGCTCAACACCATCTCCCTTTTGGACCAGAACCTGAACCAGACCAGGACTTACATCCAGGAACTTTCCAAGAGCGAAATCCTGGTGCAGGGGGCTGTGCGGCAACTTTCCCGGGACCTGGATTCTCTGGACCGGCAAATCCGGGAGCGCAAGGAAGTCATGCGCAAACGCATCCGGACCCTGTACGAAAAGGGCCGGAGCAGCGAAGCCGAAGTCCTGTACGGTCTGCTGACGCAAAAGGGGAACCCGGAGCGGCAGGTTTACTGGGTCCATCATCTGCTTTATCAGGATCAGGAACAGGTGAACACCCTGCTCAGGCTCATGCGGGAACGCGACGAAAAGAAAAAGCAGGAGATTAGCCACCTGCAAGAACTTTCCCAGCTGCGCCACAAGAAGAATGCCGAAGAAAAGGGCCTGGTGACCCAGATGAGCGGGCAAGAGAAAATGCTCATTTCGTTGAAGCACGACAAGGCCATGCAGCGCCGTGCCCTGGAAGAATTCGAACGGAACCAGAAGACCATGCTTGCGTTGATCAAGAAGTTGGAAGAGAAGCGCAAGAAGGAGCTGGCCGCCGCCAAGAAAGCCGAAGCAGAACGCAAGGCGAAGAAGGCCAAGGAAAAGAAGAAAAAGGCGAAAGAGAAAGTGGTGGAAAAACCGAAGCCCACGGTGACCACCACTCTCAAGGGCCCCAAGTGTATGCCGCTGGAAGGCGAAGTCATCAGCCGTTACGGCCTACAGGAACATCCCGTGCTCCATATCGCGACCCGTAACCTGGGTATCGAAATCCGTGGCAAGCGGGGCAAGATGGTAAAGGCTGCCGCTCCCGGTACGGTGGTGATGGTCTCCGAAATCGACGGCCGTGGTCCGTCGGTAATTATTGAACACGAAGGCGGAACCTACTCCGTTTACGGGCACCTCCGTTCGATTCGCGTCCAGGAGGGCAAAGTGGTGCAAAAATGCGAAGAAATCGGCGAAGTAGGCGATATTGCGTCCTTAAATGGAATTAAATTGTATTTCCAAGTTAGCGAAGGGACCCAGACCGTGGATCCCCTACAGTGGTTGAAGGAAAAATGATAGAGTACAGGCTAAATGGTCCAGTCTCCCAGGAACGCCAGCGGATTCGGCTCATGTCGGCTCTGCGGGAGAACCGTTTCCCTCAGGCCATCTTGATTGACGGCCCTGCAGGAATCGGCAAGAAGGCCCTGGCTATGGAAATATCCAAGGCCCTGCAGTGCGAGAACAAGGAAATGCGCCCCTGCGGGAAATGTTTCGGCTGCAAGCTGGCCATGGACGCAGGCGTCACCGACGGTTGGGTGGTGCCCATGGAGTCCAAGGAGGCTCACGCCCGGAGTGCCGCCGACGTTTCTGCCGGCAGTACTGCCAAGACGGTGCAGGACTACAAGTTGGCCTACATTTCCGAGATTTTCAAGAATCCTTACCGCATAGACATTTTCAATGCCGCCGCCGAAATTTCGGTGGAGCTTATCCGCTCCATGACAGGCGCGTTCGCCCTGAAGGGGGATCGTGTCCGTGTGATAATCGTGGCCGAGGCTGACCGCATGAACGACTCTGCGGCTAACGCCTTCTTGAAGACTCTGGAAGAAGTTCCGCCGGACACCTACTTTATTTTGACCACCAGCTCCCGCGAAAAACTTTTGCAGACCATCCGTTCCCGCTGCCTGGCGTTGCACCTGTTGCCCCTCAGCGACAAGGAGGTTCGCGAAGAAACCCTCCGTATGTTGGGTGAAGACGCCGACGAAGATAGCGTCACCGACGACGTGGTGGGGCTTGCGGTAGGCTCTCCAGGCAAGGCCCTCTACTACGTGGAACACGGGGCCCGCTGGTGCGCCATGGCGGTGGACTTTTTGCTGATGAGCCTTCGTGGGGATTACGGCGATTTGTTTGCCGCCCTGAAAGAAGCGGATTTTGAAGATCCCCTGGAGGCGAACCGTTTTCTGGACGTGCTGGGCTACTTGATTTCGGACCTGCTGCGTGCAAAGTCCGGAGCACCCTTGCGGATACCGGACACCACCGGTCGCGTCCATCTGGAAAATTTCCCGAGGGTGAACGTAGATGCCCTGGAAATGGCATTGAAAGACGTGCAGGAAACCATGTCACGTATTGCGACCCGCAGGTCCACGGAAACCATGTGCCTGCAGGCCCTGGCCATCAAGCTCTTTGAAGGATATAAATGACCGAAGACCTGGTGGCATCGACCCTTTCTATGGAACTGGGAATCCCCCATCTGGTGGCGAGATTCCTGGTGTCCCGCGGGTACAAGTCCGTGGGCGAGGTGCAGAAGCTCATGGCCGGAAGCGCAGACGACGTGCTTTCGCCTTGGCTGATGCTTGGAATGAATCGGGCCATCCAGTGGATTATGGATGTGCGGGACCGCAAGGAAAAGGTTTTTATCTTCGGCGACTACGACCTGGACGGCATGACTTCGGTAACCCTGTTGACCAGGGGCCTGCAAGAGGCGGGCATTGAATCCGAGTGGAGGCTCCCCAGCCGTTTTGGCGACGGATACGGCCTCTCCATGTCGGCGGTAGATGAAATGTTCAAGTCCGGCGCACGGAACGTGATTACGGTAGATACGGGCATTACCGCCAATGGTGAAATCGCCTACGCCAAGGAATTGGGCATGGCGGTGATGGTGATAGACCACCACCAGCCTTCTGGAGATGGCCTGCCTCCTTGTGACGTGCTCCTGGACCCCCATCAGGTAGGGGATACTTACCCGAATCCTGAACTTTGCGGCGTGGGAGTTTCTTACAAGTTCATTTGCGCCCTGTTCGAAAAGCTGGGCAAGCCCGTTCCCGAAAAATACCTGGACCTGGTGGCCCTCGGAACACTTGCAGACCTGGTGGGTATGACTCCCGAAAACAGGGCCTTTACCAAGGCTGGCCTCAGGCGGTTGCAGAACAGCGAATGGCCCGGACTCCAGGCGCTGTACAATTCTCTCCAGAAGCCGGGAAGCCTTGTGGGCGGCATCGACGTGATGTATAAGTTTGCGCCCCTGTTGAACGCCCCCGGCCGTATGGAAAGGCCCGACCCGGCGCTAAAACTGTTGCTGTGCGAAAACAAGGCCGACGCCCCGACGCTCCTTTCGGAGCTGAAGGACTGGAACGCACGCCGCAAGCAGAAAGAAGCGGAAATTACCGACATGGCCATGGAGCAGGTCCAGAACATCTACGGCGAAAATATCCCGCCGGTGCTGTTGGTGGCCGGCGAGAACTGGCATGTGGGCGTCATCGGGATCGTGTCCGCAAAACTCGCGCAGGAATTCAACCGCCCCACGGCGGTGCTTTCGGTAATGGAAGGAATGGCTCATGCCAGTGCCCGTGCCGTTCCCGGCTTCAACTGGCACAAGGCCCTCTTTGAATCTCGGGACCTGTTCGATCGTTGGGGAGGCCACGCCAACGCCGCCGGATTCTCGCTCCCTGCAGGCAAGATTCAGGAACTGCAGGGCCGCATTCTCGTATCGGCGAAGGAACAGGGCTACACCGGCGAAGTCCCTCGTGAGACGGGCGGACAGAATTACGACATCCAGGTGGCCTTGGGCGAGCTCCTTGTGGACCCCACCAACAAGAACGGCGCAACGGTGCTGGACTATTTCGACAAGATGGAACCTTTCAGCGGGAACTTCCCGTATCCTGTGTTCTGGGCCGAAAACGTGAAGGTCCATCGGCTGCGGGAACTTCGTGGCGGCCACCTGCAGATGGAAGTCTCCCAGGCGGGGAGTCCGGCGTTTTCGGCTATTGCCTTCGGGCTCCGCAAGTGCAAGGCCCTCATCGGCAAGTCCCATCGGGTGACCATCGTGTTCGAGCCCACCTGGAACTACTACAACGGCAGGCGTTCCTTGCAGCTTTGCATCAAGTCCATCGAGTAGGCGGTTATGATTAAACGGAACTTTCCACTGATCGTGCTGTTCCTGGTGTTCTTGGGCCTGCTGGACTTTATCTGGCAGGTGACGCCCTACAAGGCCCCTCTGTCTCAAGAGGATGAGTCGGCGGTTGCAGGGCCAGAAAAGTCCAGGGCCTTTACGGGCCGCATGGACATGCCGAACCTGGACGACATCTACGTGCTGGACAATTCCGCAGGTCGTGATGTGGAAGCCCTGGAAAAATACATCCAGGGTCGTGCCGCAGGCCTGCACTGGCTCGGTCAGGAGCATTTCAAGAAGAAGGGCGCCGACGATATACGCCTGGGGCTTCATCTGGTGGTGGATTCCCTCGGAATATTTACCTGCAAGGAAATTCTCTTTTCTGATGCCGACGACGAAGCCTTCGAGCAGAAACTCAAGGACCACATCGAGTACTTTTGGCGGTACAAGAAAAGCGAAAACGGGGTAACCGATTTCTGGATACCCCTCCGTTGGAAAGCGAAATACTCCAAATAAAAAACGCAGGACTTTGCCTGCGTCATTTCTGCCTTAATCCAGAAAGTTCCTACGTCATTCCTGCCTTGAGCCGGAACCTGGCTTTACTCCTTCAGAATAGCCAGCAGTTGGTCGGCCTTCTTCTCGATAAGGATGAAGGCTTCGAACATGCGGGCTTCGCGCCATTTGGTAAGGTACTTGCCCCACCATTCGGTGGCAATCTCGTCCGGAGATTTTTTGTCTTTTTCGTTCTGGTACCAGATTTCCTTGGAGACTTCCCTGATGACGGCGGCCATGTCGGCGGCAGGCTGCAAAGAACCCTTGCAGAGAAGCAGGGCCCGCAGGTTGTCCAGCAGGATTTCGTCGGTGGGGGAGTCGGAATCGTCACGGGCGCAGTCCCAGATTTCTCCACGGTGACGCTCTGTCCAAGAAAGCAGATGGCTTTCGGTCTCTTTCAGTTCGCCCTTGGCGAGTTTTTCCTCTACCGCCTCGCGGGGGTAATAGATGCTGTTGGGGTAAAATTCAATCATAGGCGTCCTAAAAAGCCATTAGTGCCCGGGGCGGGACTTGAACCCGCACGAGGTTGCCCCCAAGGGATTTTAAGTCCCCAGTGTCTACCATTCCACCACCTGGGCCGTTGGCGTGGCTCAAATATATAAAAATTCCTGACTAGGATTGGCGCGAGGGTGTATAGTTCGCCAGGTATTCCTTCATTTCTTGGATGTAGGTCTGGCATATGGAGGATATGTTGAAGTTCTTCTTGACGATGTAGCCGATTTCCATGGTGCGGTCGTCCTTGCCCTTGCTGTCCTTGAAGGGAACGGCCACGTAGTCGGAACCGTTGATTTCTTCGCTGATAATTCCCGAACAGAGAGTGTATCCGTTGAGCCCCACCATCAGGTTCAACATGGTGGCTCGGTCATTGGCCTTGATGGTCCGGTGGTATTCGTTTGTACTTAAAATCTCTTCGGCAAAGTAGTAGGTGCCACTTTCGCTCTGCTCAAAGGAAAGGCAGGGGTAGTCCGAAAGGTCGTGCAGGTTTACAGACTTGCGGCTTGCCAGAGGGTGGTTTTTCCACATGTAGGCGTAGGCCTTACAGTCAATCAGGTGGTGGAATTCCAGATCCTTCTCCTTGAACAGGTAGTTGATGTACTTGCGGTTGAAATCACTCAGGTACAATATGCCGATTTCGCTCTTGAGGGTGGCCACGTCGTCGATGACTTCCTTGGTCTTGGTTTCCCGGAGGGCGAACTCGTATTCGTCGGAGTCGGACTTTTTGACCATCTCCACAAAGGCCTTGACGGCAAAGGAGTAGTGCTGTGTGGAGATGGCGAACTTTCTCTTTTGGCGCACGCCGTCGCTGTAGTGCTCCAGAACCGTTTCATAGTGGTGGTACAGCTGGCTTGCCCGGGCGATAAACTCTTCGCCTTCGACGGTGAGGGAAACTCCACGGCTGTTGCGGTTAAAGATGACGATGCCGATTTCGTCTTCTAGGTCGTGGATGGCCGCTGTAAGAGATGGTTGAGAAATAAACAGGTCCTCGGCTGCCTTGTTGAAGGAGCCGATCTTTGCGATGCCGATGGCGTAACGAAGTTGCTGGAGAGTCATGGGAAGTTGGTAGTTAATAGTTACTAGTTACTAGTGAAACCGATGGTGAAACATTTCCTATGTGTTTGGTAGGAATAAATATAGGCAAAAACTATACCTTCGGCAAGAGGTTGTTTGTAAAAAGAGAATTTTAGTCTTCGAAGGGGCGGACCCTCAGCGTGACGCCCAACTCTTCGCAGGTCTTGCGGCAGATTTTGATTTTCTCTTCGGACATGACCTTTTCTACGACGGTCAAGACCACGCTCGGCACGAACTGCTTTGCCTTGACGGCGAAATCCTTCAGGGCATCGTAGGATTGGATGCCGAACTTGGACCGCGTAAGGGCCAAAAATTCTTCGGCGTCCGGCGCGTTCAATGAGATGGAAACCGTATCGAATCGGCCTTTCAGTTCGGGGGTTATGTCTTTCCCGTGAATCAGGTTTGCAAGTCCGTTGGTGTTCACTCGGACCTTCAGGTTCGGGTATTTCGCCTTCAGCTGGTCAATGATTTTGCACACGTCGCCCAGGCGTTCCAGGGGTTCACCGAAACCGCAGAAAGTCAGCTCGTGAATGACGGAAAGGTCAAAAGCGTCGAATTCTTCCATCACGGTCTCTACGCTGGGCTCGCCGCCCTTGAGCCAGAGGGAATTGCCTTCCATCATCTTCTTGGTCTGGCGCAGGCAAAAGACGCAGTTACAGGGGCACCGGTTCGTGATGTTCACATAGACATTCTTTCCGGTCAAATCGCCGCTGTCCTTGAGGTTCAGGTAGCCCGCCTGTCCCACCTTTCCGGTAACCGTATATAAAATCATTTATCCTCCTCCGTCAGGTCGCGAAGGTACACCTCGACGCTAAGCCCCCAATGGGTGGGCACGTTGTTCTTTTCGCAATAGGAAATGCACTTGGAGGCGAATTCGGTGGCCCGCTTTACGGAGTCGTAGAAACTGTGCTCGTTCAGGTACATGCCCGCAATCACGGCGCTAATCACGTCTCCGGTTCCGCTCCGGTCGCCTCCGATACGGTCCACCATGATGGTCTTGGGCGTTTCGCCACGGCTGAAAACAAAGTTCATGATTTGTTTGTCGTGGTGGATTCCCGTAACCACGATGTGCTTGGGCCCCTGGAAACTCAGTTGCTGGCACATGGCTTCCAGTTCTGCTGACGAAAAATCGCCATCCCGATAGTCCACGTCCATCAGGGAGCAGAGCTCCGTCAGGTTGGGCGTCAAGATATCTGCGTGGCGGATCAGGTCCTTCATCTTGTTGCAGAGGGCCGGCGTGTAGGTCTTGTAAAGCCGTCCGTAGTCGCCCATCACCGGGTCCACCAGAGTGAATACGCCCTCTTTCTTGAAGGTCTTGATAAAATCAACGACGATGTCCACCTGTTCTTCGGAGCCCAAAAATCCCGTGGCGATGGCGTCGAAGGACATGCCCAGTTTCTTGTAGGTGTCGATGTAGTCCCGCATGCGGGGGGTGTAATCGTCAAAGTAGTATTCCGGAAACTGCGTATGGGTCGAAAGGATTGCAGTAGGCACGGCCACGGCCTGGATTTTCATGGCCGAAATCACAGGTGCCATGACTGCGATGGAGCACCGTCCGAAACCTGTAATGTCATTGATTAACGCAATCTTTTTTTGTGGCATGGTTACGCCGATTTAACCTTGTTTTTCAAGACCCAAATATAGGAAATTGCGGCGGATACGATAACGGATATGAGTGTAGGTCCAAGGAACACGGACTCTAAATGGACCGTTACCTGATAAACGACAAAGCCTGCAAGCCAGGCGAAGAGATTCCAGAGCCAGAACGCCTTGCCGGCTCGTCCTTGTTTGTCCAAAAAGAACGACACCAGAAGAACGGCGGCCATGGGCGCAAAGACCGAAGCGATGAGGTAGAGGAAACCGATGTAGTGGTCCATGATTCCGGAGATGGCGAGAACGGCGCTGATGGCGCTTACCACAACGCCTGTGATTTTCGGATTGAGTTTGTGGACGATAGCCTTTGCCGATTCACCTGCGGAATTTGCCGCAAGGAAGTTGGTGGTGACCGTCGAAAGCACCACGATGATGATTCCGGGGATTCCAAGGCCCGCCAAGAGAATGGCTTGGGCGATATCGTTTCCGACACCGGCGCTTGCAATTTCAAGCCCGATAAAGTACATCCAGAAGCTGGCGATTGTGTAGGCAATGGCGGAAACGGCAGTGGCGCGCACAGGCTTTTCTACATCTTTGGTGTAGTCCGAAATTACCGGAAGCCAAGAAAGGGGCAGAGCCATGGAGATTTCGAAGATGCTCCAGAAACCGAGGCTATGGCCTGCGGCACTGTTTACGCCGGAGGCAGAGGGTATTTCTGCAAAAATCGAGCTAGTCCCGAACAATTTAACAGTCAGGGCCACAAGCAAAACGGTCAGTACCGCCATCACGACGGTGGTGACCTTCGCAAAGCGGCGCAGGCCCACAAAAACCCAGAGAGCGATAAGAACCGCCAGCACCACGCAGGTCAGCGGAAACGAAATGGGAAGGTGTAGCCCTGCTAGCACGGTAGCGCCCTGGGCGTTCAGCACGGCAATCCAGGCCACCAGCTGAAACAGGTTCAAGGAAGCAAAAAACTTGGAACCGTAGGACCCATAGACAGAAGCCGTAGTTTCCATGGCATTCAGGCGAATGCGGGCGCCGATAAGGCCCACGAAGAAAAGAAAAATTCCGCCGATGACATGCCCAAGAACCAGAGGCAGCCATAAGGAACCTGGAGCGGCTTCGGCGCCGATCTCGATGCCCGCCTCTATTTCGGAAACGGAAACGGCCACGCCGAACCAGATGATGGCATTTGTAAAGAGACCTGTGCGTTTTTCCATTTTGTATCTACTTTTTTATGGTGAAAAAATTTTGGTGTAAAAATAAAATAATGAAAATGGCCAATAGATAAATTTTAGGACGAGGTATACAATTATTTTATATCTGGTCAGGCTATTGGATGATAACGGAAAGTATATATGACTTTATTTTCTGCAAAAAATTCCTTTTGTTTGGGTAAAATAAAATTTTCGCATGTCTCCCTTTACAGGTGAATAGAAATATTTATCTTTCGCCTCGGATTTAAAAACAAGTATTGGCACATGTCCCTTCGGGGAGTGTGCCTTTTTGTTTGATAGTCTTCGTGGCGGGCTCCTTTCCGTCTTTTCCAGATGATTCTCTTTTGGAGGAATCCTATGAAGAGTAGGATATGGGGCCTTGTGGCCCTTGGAGGAGCCTTGCTCTCCTCGACTGCATTTGCAGGAACATGCAAGAACCTTGTCTTATACGAAAACGGCCAATCTAAGGGCTTTATGGAAGAGTCCACCCGGTCTTTCCCTGAAGCTCCTGAATGGTCTGCCAACTGGGGTGATTTCGACAACATGAAATCTCCCTACATCCGTCTTTCGGGCATGCGGAACTATCGTGGGGATTGGACCGGTTCCCTGATTTTTGACGCTCTGCCCGTCACGGTACAGGGCGGTGCCTTGAAATTGAAGGTCCGTTCTACCCAGGCGGGAAATTTCGGGGTGTGGCTTTCGGGCGTGGGCGGCAACGGGAAAATCTCGTTCCATACGCTAGAGGCGGGCAAGACCCAAGCCCTGGAAATTCCCGTGTCGGCGTTGCTGGAGGGGTCTACGGTAGAGGTGGACAAGATTGGAATTGGCCTGTTCAACGTGCCGGCCAATCAGTACACCACCTTGTTTATTGACGATGTGGCCTTGACCTGCGCAGTGGAGAATGTCAATGGGGGAGGCTCCGACAATTCCTTTGGAGAAACCGACGATGCGAATATTGACGCAGATTCTACATGGAGCGTACCTTACGAATACGTAGATGTTGACGTTGCCTCGAGTCGGCGAAGTGGAATCTTTGATGACATATACGAAAGGCCTGTTAGCAGTCGCTATAGCCAAAGCGAACGGGATGGGCTAAGGGCTAAAACGGCGACCCAGTTCGTTATCCCCGAAGAAAGCCATCAGCAAATTCTTGCGTTCAAAGATGGGGCAAACGAAAATCCCGCGGCATCGGCGCGAGGATGGTACAACAGCTTATTCCTGGTAGAAAAGGGAAAGTTGTTGGACGAGGTCATACCGAATCCGAAACGGATTTTTGATGAAGCCCGAAGCCTTGCCGCTATGAGTGATTATACGGTTTTGCCGTTGCTTATGGCCGATGTGGAATACGCCGTATCCTATTGTGGCGATACGGCCTGTACCAAGAGTGTTCTAGACGGTTATCGACTCGTACTGGCCGGGCTCCCCTCTTCATATATAAACGGTTCCAAGGTCCGCATCGTCTATGACCCCTATTTCACTGTGGCTCCCAAGGGAATTCTCCCCAAAGTGGAAATTTGTGTGGGTGGCAAGTGTGTGGAACTAAATCCCAAGAACGATACCGTCATGGAATTTGATTCTGCAGGAATCCAGAACATTCTTGTAAAGATACATGTCGATTCCATTACCCTAGAACAAAAGCTTTCCTTGGAGGTTCGATAATGAATCATTTCGCAAAAATTACGATGGTGTTGCTCTTTTTTGCGGGAGCGCTGTTCGCCAAAAATATAGACTTTTTTTTTAACAACAACGGTGCTCCCTGTATTTCCAAGCGTCCATCCATTCTGGATCGGTCCTGCTTTGACAAATCGGGCAAGTCCCGCCCGAGTAAGCTTTCGCAAGTGCGTCTCCGCGTTATGGATGCACCCGAAATGCCGTCGGCTTTTTTCGGTATTTATCTGGAACGTCCGTTTTTTATCATTGACGGAATACACCTGAGCACCGATGAAGACCGGACTTTGTCGCAGTTGCAGGCGGAAACGGAGGAATTTGGTATTCCCGAAATATTAAAATCCCTTGGTTACACGCCCGTTCTGGTGCAATTTTCCCAAACGGTCACCCGTTCGCTCCAAAGGAACAGCGAAACGTTTACCGCCCTTTTGGAGTTCCTTGATGATAACAAGTTGATTCCCTTCCCAGGAAAGCTTCAGGATGGTTATGTCATTCTTGGAATCAGCCAGGGCGGTATTATCGGGCGTTACGGAGCATACCTTTACGACAAGCAGCGAACAAGCGACAATACTCCCGTCCGTTTCTTTGCCTCCCTTGACTCCCCCCACCAGGGGGCTGTAATGCCCCGAGGCTTAGTGGCGACCATCGATTTTTGGGCCAATAAGGCGGAAAACGCCTCTGCCGAGGCCTTCTATGACCTGATTTCCGCCCCTGGCGCCCGTGACCTGCTGATTTACGACACGCAGGCGGGCAACGGAACTTACGCCCCGAAAACCGGAGCGGATCGTTTCTTGTTTGGCGATTACCGTAGGGCTGCGGAATACAAGGGATTTCCCGCAGTTTTGATTGCCCAGGGCCAATTGAAGGGCAAGGATCCGGACCATAAGAACACCTACTTTAAGCTGGAACGCAAAACCAGTACCACTGGTAAAGTTATGGGCCGGGGGTCCAGTTCTATGTTTTATTCCGCTGCTGAATCCGGCCAGTACGCCCACAACCGGGTCTATGAATTTAACAAGGATATTCCGGATGTAAGCACCAAGGGCAAGACATCTTATGATTTTGTACAGGGCAGTACCTATCCCTTTGCCAAGACGCTGTATTCATCCCTTCGCAAAGGAATGAAAGATGCAATGCCCGATGTCTGGGTCAAGGTAGTTCAGGCATCCAGCATTCCCTATGTAGATAAGGTTCCGCTAGTAAAGGAAATTCCCTTGGCAACTATACCTATGGTGTCTAGCTGGGAAAGCGACAATTTGAGTCAGGAAAGCAGTACCTTTATCCCGACGGTCAGCGCTATGGACTTGAAGTGCGGCGGGGACCTGGCCATACGAAAGGAATGTTCTCACAGTCAGACTGCATCTGGAATCTCCTTTGAAAATCCCGGTTCTGCGAGTACGGCCAAGGCCATTTATGCCGTTGACCCTACCCATCCTCGCTACAAGGAAGCCGTAAGCGGTCGTCACATCGAATCCCCTGTCAAGGGCAATGGAGTCATTGACAAGAATGTACTTGCCGGTATGCGGACCGATGTCTGGCGCGTACTTTGCGAGGTGGCCAAGGCTGACTATAATCCGGCCACAAGTCAGTTCCGTAACCCTAAATTGGGTGGATTCTTCTCGCCCAAGATATCCTGTATGGACCAAAGCAAGATGCCGTCCGTCATCAAGAATGGGGGCGTTCTCCAGAGCAAGAGTTTTGCCTATGTCCGCTACGACTATAGTTCGGCGACAGAGCGTTCTCCTCAGGCGAGTTTCCTGCTTCCTGCTGGCTGGAAAAAGGTCATGATGGCTGATAACGGTCTTGATGTTCCTGCAGGGAGCATCTTTGAGGCCGAAGTAAGGGTTGTAAATCCCAGGAGCAACTGGATGAAGGCGGAACTCTTGCTTACGCAGCGTAAAGACGGAGGTCATCAGGTCCAGTTTGCGGAGCAGAATGTGCCCCAAGACGGTTTTTTCCACACGATCCGTTGGCAGATGCCTTCTACTGCGGGAGCCCTCAAAAATTTCCGCTGGTTCCGTCTGGTATTGAATTCCAACGGAGGCATTGTTACCTTGCGTAATCCCCACCTGGTGATAAACGCCAATAATCTAGAAGAAGTACCTGCGGCTATTCCGTCGGCTAAAATCTATCCGAATACCTCTTACAAGGTGGTTCCTTGGTCCGACATGGTTACTGTCAGTAGCTATTCCGATGGTCTCGGCACCGGTTTGTCCATCGATTTCAAGTCTAATCTGGACGGTATCCATTACGATTTGAAAAGGGCCTATTCCATGAATGCCTACAAGGACTTGAAGGTGGAATACTGGCCTGGAACCTGCCAGAACACATCTATTTTCTTTGATGCCAAGTCCAAGAAAAATGTGAATATAGGTAACGGTAGTTTGCAAAATGGCTTTGTTGTGAAAAAATTACCATTGGCGGATTTGATCAACACAGACATCACCCCCAAGGGCTCCCTTTCCGCATCACGGCTGGGATTGCAAGCGATGAGGGTAAATGAAAAATGCATCGTTCGTTCCGTCACTCTAGAATAGTTCTGTTGAAAAAAATACGATAATTTAGTAATTTTAGGTGCAAGGATAGTACTGGGAGTGATACTGTCCTTGAATCCTAAGAGGAGAATTATGAGTGTTAATTTGTCTGCGAAGGCAGCCTTTACTTTGTCCGTTGTAACGCTGTCTCTTTTGACTGGCTGTGAGAAGCCTGTTCTTCAGGCTATGGGCTCAACCCCGATGCCCGTATATCACGAACCCAGATGGAGTGGAGAAAAGAACAAATCGTTCAATGTCAACATAGAAGCCTTCGGAGCCCCTTATGGACAAGGCGTCAATGTGGATAAGGTCCATTCTATTGGCGGAACATTCTCGCTACAATATCGGCTAATGGATTTGTTTTTTGTTCAAGGCTCCATTGCCGGAGATTGGGGGACCGCAAGGTTTTCCTGCATTGAAGACCCCTGTTCGGACAAGTATGACCGGTGGCGCAATACCAGCGATGGAAAAGACGATTATTCGTTTTGGACGTTGCAGGAACAAGTTCTGGCAGGCGTCGATTTCGCTTTTAGCGTTGTCCAGGTTGGTTTTGGCGGTGGCGCCCAGTTCTCGCAGTCTCGCGGGGATTACGAGGACAAACGAGACTATCTAAAGAGTACGGGCCTGGCGGATGCCAAAGACGGAAAAAACGAAATCTACCCCATGATGGGGGTGTGGCTTGCTTTTAACCTCGGAAAGGACGCTCAGTATGGAATTCTCAAGCAAGAATCCCGCATCGTCTATTCAGAGAACTTGAAGGGCGGGTCTTCGTCTATAATGGATTTGTCCTACTACCATCCGTCAGGATTCCACGGAGGTCTGTCTGTTTCCACCCAGCAGACGCTGATGCCGCATATCGGAAAATCGTTCTCGTTCTAGAATCCAATTGTCAAAAAGAAAGTCCCGGAATTACTTCCGGGACTTTTCATATCTGCTTTAATTTGGTTTAGGCCGTCGCGAAACTGGTCCGCGACGTTATGCTGCCATTACTTGCTGAGGGTCTGAACCTGCACGTCCCAGCTCTGGTTGCCAAGAGCGATGCGATAGGCGCTTGCAGCACCGGCCTTCATGTTCTTGGTGTCCACGGCGGGTGCCGCATTCGGGTCCTTCTTGGGAACGCCAATGTGGCGGTTGCCCTTGAGGAATTCGATACCCTTGTTGCCAGCCTTCGTCTGGAGGCAGCCCGTGATGAAGATGGTCTCGTCGGTAACCGGCAGGCCATTTTCTTCCAGGAGAGCTTTGGCCTTCGGAATGCCCGGTTCGAGAATTTCTTCTGCGCACTGGACGCCCGGATAGGCTTCCTTGAACGGCTTCATGTTGAACTGGTCGGCAGCGATCTTCACGAGTTCCGGATCCGGTTCGCAAGGAGTCTTGCCCTGGTAACCGAGGAGCATCTTGCCGTAGCCTTCGGTCATCTTGAACCAAGTACCGCGGCCTGCGGCCTGGTTCAGGGTGTTCATGTAAGCCTGCTGGAAGTAGAACTGAGAAACCGGCGTCACGGAAGAAGCAAAGCCACCGCGGCGGACGCATTCACTCATGTTCTCGATTACCTTCGGGAACAGGTGGAAGGTCTTCGTTTCGCGCATCATGAGGGTGTTGGCGGTAAGAGCGCCACCCGGCATGGGGCTGAAGATCACGTCGGTGGTAATCTGGCGGGCCTCGGGCGGGAAGTTGTAGTCCTTGAGGCATTCGACGGCCACGTTGTTGGCTTCCATGAGTTCCGGAATGTGATCGTCGACGATGCTGTCTTCACCGAGGGCGAGCTTGTATTCCGTACCCTTGAGGGCGTGGAACATGGAGAACAGGTCGGGCTGAGCCGTACCGCCGGAAAGGGGCTTGCGGCCGAGGTCCACACCGTCGGCGCCACCTTCGATAGCGGCCTTGTACTGGGCCACACCGGTACCGCAGGTGTCGTGGCTGTGGATGCGGAGTTCCACCTTGTCGCCGAGGAGCTTACGGGCGCGCTTGAAGGTTTCATAAACCTTGGTGGGGTTCGTGGTACCGGAAGCGTCCTTGAAGCAAACGGAAGCGAACGGAACGCCTGCGTCCAAAATGTTGCGGAGGATGCGTTCGTAGAATTCCGGGTTGTGGGCGGCGTTGAGGTCGCATCCCGGAGGAAGTTCCATCATGGTCACCACGACTTCGTGTTCCAGACCGGCGTCAGTGATGCACTTGCCGGAGTAGATCAGGTTGTTCACGTCGTTGAGGGCGTCGAAGTTACGAATACGGGTCATGCCGTGCTTCTTGAACATGTCGGCATGGAGCTTGATCATGTCGCGGGGCTGCGGGGCGAGGGCCACCACGTTGATACCGCGGGCAAGGGTCTGCAGGCGGATGTTCGGGCCGACTACGCGGCGGAACTCGTCCATCATGTCGAAAGCGTCTTCGCCGCAGTTCTGGTACAGGGCCTGGAAACGGGCGCCACCACCAGCTTCAAAGTGGGTGATGCCGGCCTTCACGGCAGCTTCCACCGCGGGCATAAAGTCCTTGGCGAAAACACGGGCACCGAAAATAGACTGGAAACCATCGCGGAACGAGGTGTCCTGGAACTTGATCTTTTTCATTTGTGTCTTCCTATGGGATAAATCCCTGGTTTTTACTGTACAATAAAATACGGGGAGAAAGATAGTAAAGTAGGGAGGGGTAAGTTAGTAGTTAGTAGTTACTAGTTACTAGAAATTGAAGGATAATAAGACTTTTTGGTGCAAGCCCCTAGATCCTTCTACTAAATAAACATCATGGTGTTCAGTTTGGCACGGTATTTCCAGGTGAGTTCGTGCTTGGGGCCCAGGACGCCAAAGAGGGTGAGCATGGCCTTCTTGGCGGCCCCGTCGTTCCATTCAGGGGCTTCCACGAACAAATTAAGGAACGCCTGCAGGGCACTTTCGAAGTCTTCGGCACAGGCCAGTTTGCAGGCCTCGTGATAGACGACGGCTTCCTTGCCCGTAACATCCTTCTTGGCGGCTTCGGCATGAAAGTCCAGCAGCTCCAGCAGGGATTTCGCCTCCCGGTACTGGTCGTCGGCTTCGGTAAACTTGGAAAGAACTTCCTTTGCCTTTTCGGTGTCGCCGAGCCCAAGACTTGCCTTGGCCCACAAGAGCTGCAACTTCTTGTCGTCGGGGGTCTTGGCGAGCGCTTCGTCGAGCATCGGGAGCGCCTGGTCAAAATTCTTTTGGGCAATGGCGTCTTCGAGGGCCATCTGGAAACGGGCCTCGCCACTCACGAAGAACTTTTCGAGACGCTTCTTCAGGTCCGCTTCGGGGAGTACCCCCTGGATGACATCCGCAATCTGACCCTTATCTACAATATGGACTTCAGGCACGGACCGCACCCGGAACGCCTGAATCAACTGCATATTTTCCCGTTCATCGCAACTTACGACACCCAGCGTAAAGTCCATGCTGGTAGAAAGAGTCCCCAGCAGCTGGGAATAGGGGGCGCAGTCGGGGTATTCTGCCGAGGAGAAAAGTACGGCGACGGCGCGGTTTTCGGAGGCCTGTGCCACCTCGGTCTCAAAATTTTCAGCGGTAATTTGAACTACTTTAGCCATGGGCTAAATTTAGTTAATAGTTACACGCACCTTCGGTGCAGTTACTAGTTACTAGTGAAGTTAAAATACAAGAAGTGTCTTTTTGAGAGCCTCTAGTAACTAGTAACTTAGAGCTAGTAACTAATTTTATCTATATTCCCCCTCATGAGTACCTGCCCGTTTTGCAAATCCGAAGTCGCCCAGATGAAAATCGGTCATCTGGACCTGCGCATGTGCCCCGAGTGTTTTTCGGTGTTTTTCCCCTGTGACCAGACCACGGCCCTCCGGGGAGACCTGCCCGACAGGTCCCGAGAACTCTGGTACAACGCCCTGCTTGCAAAGAACGTGGCGGACCCGGATATGACAGGCGCCTGCTGTATCGACCACGGCGAGCCGCTGGTTGACGGCAAGATTCCAGACTACGGCTACGAGGGCAAGGGGACCACCTGCTGCAAGATGTTCCACTTGCCGCCGTCCATGGTTTTGCGCATTCTCAAGCGGACCATCGAATCGCCTTTCCAGAAACCGGCCTCTAGCGGCAAGCACCATTTCTTTTTTATCCGCGCTATCGATTCACTTGTTTCTAAATTGTTTGGTGAAAAACAACCCGATGAAGATCCTTTGGATGCCATTCCGTACAACATCCACCTGAAAAAATTCTTCGAGTAGCATGAAAAAGACCTATATCATCCTTTTGGCTATAGCGGCAGCGGTCTTGCTGGCTTACCTGCTGCTTCCCAAGGTCACCTTCGAAGAGGCGGTATTTCCTCTTGAAAAGGGCGTGACCCTGCTTGCCTACGACGATCAGGCCGACGGAGGAATGTCGAGGATTGAATTCGGGAAAGATGGCGGCTCCCTTTCTTTCCGCTGCACCCTTGGAGAAGACACCACCCTTGCCGCCTGGTGCGGGCTTCTCTGGAACTTTGATCCGGACAGCGCCAAACTTTACCGCAACTGGTCCCTTGTGGATTCCCTGATTTTTGACATGGAAGCCCAGGGGACCCAAGAGGTCTTGGTGAAACTCTGGACCTACGACCCGGACATTACCGATATCAAGAAGGCCAAGACATTCAGGCTCTTGATGAAAGAACTGCCCCTGCAAAAAGGCCGTAACCGCGTTGCCATTCCCATAGACCAGCTTTACACGCCGGATTTCTGGTACGAAGACGTGAAAACGGAATCGGGTAACAAGCACACCCACTTGGAAACGGCAGCCCGGCTAGAAATCGCCCCCGGCTGGAACCAGGCCCGTGGCAAGTTTTTCTCGCTCAAGATTTACGGCATCAAGGCCATCGGCATGAGCAGTTTCAGTTTCGGAATCGTGCTCGCTATTTTTGTGGTGCTGACCATTATAGCCGTCGGCAGGCGGCACCAGGTCAAGGACGAAACCGAAAGAGAAGATGAAGAACAGAAATAAGATTCTCGGTCTAATATTCTTTGCCGTAGCCTTCGCCTTGTGGGGGCTTTTCTTTACGCAGTTCAAGAGCGACTCCCTGGAGTTGTTCCCGTCAAGGACTTTCGAAATCTACACCCTGACAGACCACGAGGCCATGGGCTTTTCCACCTCCGAAGTGACGGTAAGCGATTCCCTCGTGGATGCAGTGGTGAACATCCGGAGCGGCAAGGCGTTCCCCTTTGCCGGGTTCGGTTTCAACCTGATGTCCCAAGACGGAAGGCCTGCAGGCTACATGGACCTGTCCAGGTTTGATTCTTTGGAGGTGGAAGTTTCCACCGTGCGGATGAATACTATTGGCCTACGCATTCTCACAGACGACCCTCAGTATTCGCAGAAGGGGCTGTACATGAGTTACCGCCCTCTGGAAACCCAGGCTCCGGCGGGTCGAAGTTTCGGGGCGGCCAAGGTCGCCATCGCCGATTTCAAGACGGCGGAATGGTGGCTGGCGGGCATGGGACTAGAAAAAGATGATGGCCTTACCTACTTATATAGGGCCATGCTTCTCG
>JAEDLI010000132.1 GCA_016295375.1 Fibrobacter sp.
CCTTGACAAAGTCGATGTATTCCACATCCCTCAGGTAGAACAGGAAACTGCCAATCCGGGCTCCGGACTGGACATTCACGAACAGCTTTTCGGCATCGTAATAGTCCGTCTTGAAGGACACCTCGGTATTGGCCTGGAAGGTAAGGGTCTTTACGGATTCCACCAGGAATTCCTCCACGGAACCGTCCTTCATGGTAATCCGGACAAGCCTTGCAAAGGCGGCTTCCTTGCCCAAAAGTGCCGCCGAGGTGTCCACCCTGGCACGGAGAGGAGAGTATGTTTCGGCAGCAAAGGCGGCACAAACACTGAAAACGGCCACCATCATCGATATCTTGATTAGCGTTTTCATTTTGGGTTCCTCTCTTTTTCAGACAGCATATGCTATCTATTCTATCATTTTGACAAATTTAGTGAAAAAGCAAAAAAATTATTTTGATTTCACCATAAACATTTTCTTAAGCTGTTGCATATTATAAAGGGGAGCGCCCTCCCCTAGGCCGAGCCTCGCTCGCCCTACCCCTTCGCCTAGGGGCTCACGCCCCTAAAACCCCTCTAGACGAACGCAAAGGCTACCACGCTTGCACGAGTCGCTTTGGCCGAGTCACTACTTGCAAAATTCAATAACAGCGGGAGCAGGATGCTTGATTAAGGCAAATACGGACTTGTCACCCCTAACCGCTTCCATCTGGACTGCCTCGCTGGCCCGTTCCAGGAACTGGATACAGCGAGGGTCAGCGTGGACAGCAGCGAGCTGTACAGGCTCCGTACGGCGTTTGATGCTCACAAATTCCAAAGCATGATAGTCCTGCTTCACAGCGACGGCCACCATAGCGGCAGAAGGGCGTTCAATGTCCTGAAGGAGTTTCCAGTCCCGCTCCAGGGCGGCAAGCATGACCTTCTCCCCCGGGTTGCTGACATACTTCAAGGCGTCGGCGCTCACGCGGACGGCCTCTGCCCACAGGTCGTCTCCCGCATCCTTGATCTGGCGGACCACTTTCCAGTCTTCACGGACAGCGGCACGAAGCAGGTCCGGATTACGGACAAACTTGAGGATGTTCGGGTCCGCCTTTACCGCCGCTGCCATCGCCTCTTCGGAGACGGCATTCAAGGCATCAACCAAAGCATTACAAGGACCGCCCTTCACGTACAAGAGGGCCTGAACATTCTTTTCGAATGCGGCCAGTTGGACTTTTTCGGTAGGGTTTTCAATCAGGCTGATAGCGTACCAATTAAGGCCAATGGCCTCCAGCTGTTGCTCTTCGGTGGGGTTCTGAATGTTCTTGATTTCGGTCCAGGACTGCATAAAACCTCGCTTTGATACAGAAAATATAAAAAAGCCCGGAAATGCGTAGCAGTGCAAATCCGGGCTTATGGGTTCTATGATTGTTAAACTTGGGCAGTCTTCAGCTCGTACACTTCGGGGTAGGCCTTGCGGGCGCAATCGCTACAGAGGGTGGAGAGTTTGACACCCCGGGCACGGGCTACGGGAATCTGACAGCCGCAGTGGTCGCACTTGGCAAGGAACACCACGGACGACGGGGCGATATTCTCTACAGCGGGAGCCGTAGCTACCGCCTCACCGGCCACCATCTTGCGGACCGTACTGCGGAAACGAACCTTGCCATAGGCATCCTGCACCGCCTCTCGGGTGATGCTGCACTTGAAACTGCGGCCCTTGCGGGTACGCATCTTGGCGACAAAGTTGCAGTTCGTTGCGTCCGTTCCCGAAAGAAAGGCCACAAAGTCCTTGTGGTAACGGTACAGGTCGTTTAGGTAGTGCCAGCGGATTTCGTTTTCGTCGAAACCGAACATCCGGCAAAAACGCCTGTTCCCCGAAAGGATACGACCGTGCTCGTTCACTTCAAAGCAGGCCGTTTCTTGATTTGTATTCATCTCGATCATGGTGTCCTCCTGCTGTTAGATGGTTCCTAGAAAAGGCGTTTCAATTTCGTGACTCTTGTTGCGGAATTCCGCATCGGCCTCGTTTAATGGTTCCACGGAAACCCGGAGGTCTTCAAGGCTAAACTCCAGGGATTCCTTGCCCACAAAGATGGATTCCTCGGAAGGCAAGATCTTTTCGAACAACACATCGGTCTCCCCCACCTTCTTGCCGTTCTCGTACAGGGATACCGCATTGCCGTTCCAGGTGGCCATCAGGTAATAACGCTTACCGAATTCCAAGGCGTTCTTGCTGACCACGGCATTCTTGCAAGAGAGGCTGTCACCGGAGCCGTCCGCCATGAAGAAGGCGAAACTGGGCTTGTCTGCGCTACATTCTCCCCTGACCACCGCAAGACTGAACACATTCTGGTCGTCTTCGGAGCCAAATCCAAGCTTGCCCACCAGGTTCTTGCGGTACGTGGCCGCCGTATCCAAAACCTTGTCCACCTGCAGAACCACTTCAACAGCAAATCCGGTCACACCATCCAAAATGCCTCGGTCGTCTTCTACCACGCCAAATTGGGAAGCCCCCTTGAAATGAACCGCACCGACAACGTTCGATGTCTCGTCATAACTGACAAATCCGCCATATTCCGGATTACCGTAAAGACTCATACCCGCCGTCCAGGACCTGGAATCACTCACGAAATCCACGGGACCCTCATTACCGACGGCACTAAAGGCCCACCAGCTGCGAAGCCCATATACCATAGAGAGGGGAACCATGACGGAATCCGCGCCCTTTTCGCCGCCGGAAAGGCGCCCCACATTTATTTCGCGATTCACCCTCACGAAGCGGGTCAGATCCGTAGGCACCACCTGCAAGGTAGTTTTACCCGCAGGCACGCCTTCAAGCTTGTAGAAACCCAAAGAATCCGTCGTCGCGGTCCAAGGAGAACCGGGTACGCGGACTACTATGCCCGCCGCCGTAGAGTCGTCGCGGAGCATGACGCGACCCGAAATATCGGCGGTTTCCGTGAGAGTCGCCTTATTCAGCTCAACATCCTTGCCGTTGAACTCCACCACCTCGTAATAGGCCATGGAATCCACGGTGGCCGAAATCCCATAACTGTCGTAAAGCTTTACAGATAGGCTGAACTTGCCCTTGGAATCCGTTTCATCGGAGGAGGTCACCGTGTCCGCCTCTACGGACTTGCAATAGACCATGGCTCTTACTACAGGAGCACCCTTCTTGTCGACCAAAATACCCGCAATGGTGTTGGTCTCTTCACTGACGCCGCCGGCCACTTCGTTGTCGGAGCAGCCCACCCAGGCAAGGGCGGCAAAAAGGAGACCCGCAAAGGCTGTCAAGTAGAACTTATTCATCTTGAGCCCCCTTTTGCGGTTTCTTCTCACCCCGTGTCCCGGCCCCAAAATTCTTGGTCAGAGGGAAAAGCTGCATGTTCAAGCGATAAACCTTTTCTGTCCGGGAGTCTTCCAGGGCGATAGCTGCGATACGACGGCGGAAAGCTTCGATTTCCATACTCATCCGCTGGAAAGCCTCTTCGGAAAGCCCGAGGGTAAGGCCCGAAATGTCCCGTTCCTTCACGGGAATCTCGTCCAGGGCGCGGACCGCAAGCTCCCCCATCTGGCGGTGCATTTCCCGCACCGAAAGGGAGGCCACGTCCAGGTTGCCTGTAGAAATGGCCTTGCGGCTCTGCCTGAATACACCCTTCGAATCTTTTTCCAGAAGCCCCGTCTTCTGCAACAGGGCCAGGGACTTCTTGACGTTGGCCGTCTCGCCGTCAAAAGCCAGCTTGCCCGCCATCTGGGCAGGAGTCGCTCCGGGCATATTGGGGGCCATTTCACGCAGTACCGGGTTCTGCCAAGACTGGAAATAGTCGTACTGGTCTTCGCCGATAATTTCCCGGTTGTTTTCCCGGGCCATTTTCCGCATGGCGGCAAAAGAATGCTTTTTGGCGACAGAGTCCTTGGACTGGTTGAACGCCACCAGTTCCCTAAAATACTGAAGGTCCACGCCGGTCAGGCCCATGGCGGCAGCAGTGCGTTCCACCCCCACATCGCTCAGGTTCGCCTTGCCGTCACAGACAAGCTTCAAAAAAACCGGAGAGGAATACCCGGCATCCCGGGCAAAGTCACGCCAGGTAAACCCTGAACGGTCTTTCCGCTCGGTATAGAAATCGCGTATAAAAACGCGAAAATTCTGGTATTCCATCACAGGTTTCATACAATTATAAATATATACTTTTTTCGGACATTTAACAATATTTCAACGATACAAAAATAAAGATTTTTCGCAAAAATTGACACATTTCAATAATTTTACAATAGTTTTAGTAATTTTCTATGATACAAACAGGACAAAACGGAATATTCCAAGTCACAGGAAAGCGACTTATCCACAAAAAAAGGCCCCGATTTGGAGCCTTTTCTTTAAACGATGTATAAATGTAGTCGATTTTAGCCCTTTTCGGCCATTTATCCCACAAAGATACGGCCATTGCGGAACAACTGCATCCACGGACCATCTTCGCCCCATTCTGCCGGGTGCCAGGAGTACTGGCAGGTACGGAACACGCGTTCCGGGTGCGGCATCATCACGAGGGCACGGCCGTCTTCGGAGCAGAGGCCGTTGATGCCGAACGGGGAGCCGTTGGGGTTCAGCGGGTAGCGTTCGGTGTATTCGTGCTTGCCGTCCACATAGCGGAGCGCCACGAGACCTGTTTTTAAGCATTCCTCGGCGGCGACCCGGCTAGCGAATTCCGCACGGCCTTCGCCATGTGCCACCGCAATGGGGAGCACGGAGCCTGCCATGCCCTTGAGGAGCACGGCCGGAGTGTCTTCGACCTTGAGCGTGCAGAAGCGCGCTTCGAAGCGTTCGGAGAGGTTCTGCACAAAGCGCGGCCAGTGCTTGGCACCCGGAATCAGGTCCTTGAGGTTAGAAACCATCTGGCAGCCGTTGCAGACGCCCAGCGTGAAGGTGTCCTTGCGGTTGAAGTAAGCTTCGAATTCGGCGCGGGCCTTCGGGTTGAAGAGGATGCTCTTGGCCCAGCCTTCGCCAGCACCGAGAACATCACCGTAGCTGAAGCCACCGCAAGCCACGAGACCGTTGAAGTCCTTCAGGCTTACGCGACCGGAAA
>JAEDLI010000035.1 GCA_016295375.1 Fibrobacter sp.
TGGGTTCCTGCGGCACCATGTTGATGGCCTTCTTGGTTTCGTCGGTCTTGTCCTTGCCGATACAGGCCTGCGTACAGACGCCGCAACCCGTACAGTCGTAGCTGGACACGGAAATAGCGAATACCGGCTTGTCGGAACCTTCCAGCTTGAAGCCCTTGGCCGGGGTGTACTTGAAGCCTTCCGGAGCGTTCTTCACTGCGGATTCGTCAACGACCTTCACGCGGATGGCTGCATGGGGGCAGACCATAGCGCACTTGCCGCACTGCACGCAAGCGTCCGGATTCCAGGACGGGATGTTGAGGGCGAGGTCGCGCTTTTCGTACTTGGTGGTAGCGGTCGGGAACACGCCGTCGCAAGGCATCTTGGAGACGGGGAGGAGTTCACCGTTGCCCTTGATGATTTCTGCGGTGACTTCGTTCACGAACTTCGGAGCGTCGCCGTGAATCGGTGCGCGGAATTCCTTGGTGCTGGTGACAGTAGCAGGAACCTTGACTTCGAACAGGTTAGCAAGAGAGGCGTCGATAGCGTCCCAGTTCTTCTGGACCACTTCCTGACCCTTCTTGGCGTAGGTCTTTTCGGCATACTTCTTGATGTACTTGATGGCGGTTTCGGCATCGAGCACGTTACCGAGCTTAGAGAAGAAGCAGGTCTGCATCACGGTGTTGATGCGGCGGCCCATGCCGGTCTTTGCGGCAACGGCGTAAGCGTCAATCACGTACACCTTGAGGTGCTTCTTGATGATTTCTTCCTGCACCGGACGCGGGAAGGTATCCCACACGGTGTCGGCGGAGTGCGGAGTATTCACGAGGAAGGTTGCGCCATCCTTCGCGTACTTCAGCATGTTCACGGATTCCAGGTGCGGAGTGTGGTGGCATGCCACGAAGTCGGCTTCGTTTTCGCCAATCAGGTACGGGGCGTCGATGATGCTCTTACCAAAGCGGAGGTGAGAGGTGGTCATGGAGCCGGACTTCTTGGAGTCATAGACGAAGTAGCCCTGGGCGTAGTTGTCGGTTTCGTTACCGATAATCTTGATGGAGTTCTTGTTGGCACCCACGGTACCGTCGGAACCCAGACCGAAGAACATGGCCTGGAAGAAGTCGCTTTCCAGCTTGAAGTTCGGGTCGATGGTGAGGCTCGTGTGGCACACGTCGTCGTTGATACCGACGGTGAAGCGTGCCTTCGGGTCGGCCTTGGAAAGCTCGTCGTAGATGGCCTTGACCATGGCCGGGGTGAATTCCTTGGAAGAGAGACCGTAGCGGCCGCCGATCATCTTCGGCATGGCCATCTTGCCAGCCATCACGGCTTCGCTGATTGCGGTCAGGGCGTCCTGGAAGAGCGGTTCGCCTGCGGAACCCGGTTCCTTGCAGCGGTCGAGGACGGCAATCTTCTTGACAGTCTTCGGGAGGGCTGCAACAACGGCTTCCATCGGGAACGGACGGTACAGGCGGATGTTCACGAGACCGACCTTTTCGCCCTTGGAATTGAGGTACTTGACGGTGTCACCGATGGTGCAGGTCGAAGAACCCATGGAAATGATCACGCGGTCGGCGTCGGGTGCACCGACGTAATCGACAATGTGGTACTGACGGCCAGTGTAGCTTGCGACCTTGTCCATGTACTTCTGGACAATTTCCGGAACCTTCTTGTAGAAGGGGTTCACGGTTTCGCGGCCCTGGAAGTAAACGTCCGGGTTCTGTGCGGTACCGCGCATGGTCGGGCGGTCCGGGGTGAGGCAGCGCTCACGGCAAGCCTTCACGTACTTTTCGTCGATGACGTTACGGATAACGCCGTCTTCGAGAGCTTCGATCTTCATCACTTCGTGGGAGGTACGGAAACCGTCGAAGAAGTGCATGAAGGGCACGCGGCTTTCGAGAGTGGAAGCGTGGGCCACGAGAGCGAGGTCCTGGCATTCCTGCACGCAGCTGGAGGCGAGCATGGCAAAGCCGGTCTGGCGGCAGGCCATCACGTCGGAATGGTCACCGAAAATAGAAAGGCCCTGCATGGCAAGGGCACGGGCAGTCACATGGAAGACCGTGGGGGTCAGTTCGCCCGCAATCTTGTACATGTTCGGGATCATCAACAGAAGACCCTGGGATGCGGTGAAGGTCGTGGTCAAAGCACCGGCCTGGAGCGCTCCGTGAACGGTACCGGCAGCGCCACCTTCGGACTGCATTTCAAACACGCGGGGTACCTGACCCCAAATATTCTTCTTGCCTGCAGCACTCCAGTTGTCGGCGTGCTCAGCCATAGGACTAGACGGTGTAATCGGGTAGATAGCCGCAACTTCGCTAACAGCAAATGCTACGCTAGCGGTGGCCTCGTTACCATCACACGCAATCATCTTTTTTGCCATGTGTGTCTCCAATTTTTAGGTTTTTTCGAAAAAATCTGATTTAAGTGCGCTTCCGGCCCATTTGGAGCCAAAAGCGAAAAATCCGAGATGAAAAATATAAAGATTAAGGGGGTGGGGGGAAAAAAAATTGAAAATTGACATTAATATAAGGTTTTTTTTAGATGGGGAAAAATGGTCTTTCGCTACGCTCAAGCCCCAACAGACCGGCTCGGTATGCCAAACTTCGTTTGCCAGAACTCTCGCCTTGGGACTGTTGTCCCCCTCGCTCCTGCCCAATGTCATCCCCGCGCAGGCGGGGATCTCCCTTCGGCATCCGCTACCCCCTTGCCTAGGGGCCCGCCCCTAAAACCCCCGAACGCAAGGGATTTCTGAAAAAAAACTACTTGCCAGTCGTGTAAATTCTGCTTTACATTTCAGTTTGGCGCCAAAAGCGTAAACAGTCATCTGTCCTCAGTTATGGGTTTTCAGTCAAAAAAGAAACAAAACATGTTGAGAATAGAAACATAATGGTACTCATAGCTGGCCACTCAAAACTCAAAAATCAATACTCAAAACTCATAACTCATAACTCATAACTCATTACCAATCCCGCACCCCACACCCCACACCCCACACCCCACATCCCACATCCCCTAGCCCCTAATTACTATATTCTCCCCATGCTCCACCTGTGGCTCATCACCGCTCCCGACGACTTTTCCGCCGAATTCGACGACATCGAGCAGATGTTTTCCCGGGGCCTTTCCCGCCTGATCCTCCAGAAGCGGGGGAGGAACGGCGCTCCCTACGCCTCCGAATCTGAATACGAACGCTGGCTTCTAGGGCTCCCCATGGAATGTCGGGACCGCATCTGGGTCCGGGGCACGCCGGATATGGCGGAGCGACTTGAAGTCCGGGGCTGCCTCTGCGACAGCTCCCGCCTTGCCGGCGATATTCCGCCCTCCTGGTACAGGATAAATACCGTCGCCGCCTGCAAGAGCGTAGATGAAATCGCAAAACTGCCTCCCTGGGTAGCCGGAGCCCTTCTCGGGCCGATTTTTCAGCCCGCCTTTGCGGTAGAGCCTGTCTCTTGTGTGGACCTGTCACGGCTGGAAACCGATAGGGAAGGCTTCAATCCCTCGAATATCCCGCTTATTCTTTCGGGTGGCCTGGACGAAGAAACCTTACCGTCCGTCCGCCCCTTCGACCCGTCAGGAATTGCCGTCCTGGGCGGCGTCTGGAACTACGCCGACCCGGTGAACGCCTTCATCAAGCTGAACCGCTCCCTCGGCAACGCCCAATTGCGTCCATGAAAGTTTTTTGTAAGTTTTTGCGTAATAACGCGTCAACATAGTCCAATTTGGAATAAGACAATTTGTGTTATTTCAACTTTTTATAAATATATTTGGAATATGGAAGCAACGCGCGCGAAAATTTTGGTGGTAGATGACACCAAGACCAATATCGAAGTTCTTGAAGGAATTCTTTCAAACGATTACGATGTTTTTGTAGCCCTTGACGGTCACAAGGCCCTAATGCTCACCGAGAGGGTCAAGCCCGACCTGATTCTTTTGGATGTAATGATGCCCGAGATGGACGGGTACGAAACCCTCCGCCAGATGAAGGCACGGAATATCTTGGGCGGCACTCCGGTCATCTTTTTAACGGCAAAGTCCGATTCCAAGAGCGAACAGACAGGCCTGAATTTGGGAGCCGTTGATTATATCGGCAAGCCATTCTCTCCGGACCTGGTGCTGCTCCGCATCAAGAACCAGCTGGAATACAAGCGCCAGCGTGACCACCTCAACGAGCTGGTCATCGAAAAGACCCAGGACCTGAGAAACACCCTGAAGGTAATGCTCACCAGCCTCGGCGCTTTGGCCGAATACCGTGACCCGGAAACCGGCGATCACATCAAGAGGACCCAGTTCGTAGTGCAGAAACTGGCCGAAATTCTGATGAAAAATCCGAAATTCGCAAAGGACATTCCCAATAGAGAATATGTGGACTATTTCGCGACGGCGGCCCCCCTGCACGACATCGGCAAGGTGGGCATCCAGGACGAGATTCTCCGCAAGCCGGGCAAGCTTAACGAAGAAGAGCGTGCCATTATGCGGGAACACGCCGCGATGGGTTATAATGTGCTTGTTGATGCCGCCAAGGGTCTCGAAGACAAGACCATGATCTTGATTGCCGCTGATATCGCCTGGTGTCATCACGAATATTACGACGGCAACGGTTACCCCCGCAAGCTCAAGGGCGACAAAATTCCCCTTTGTGCAAGGATTATGGCCGTAGCCGACGTCTATGACGCCCTCGTTTCCAAGCGCCCCTACAAAGAACCTCTGCCTCACGAGATTGCAGTTGCAGAAGTTCTCAAGGGCAAGGGAAAGCAGTTTGACCCCGATGTGGTGGAGGCGTTTGTCGGAATAGCCGACAGCCTGACGGACCTGTACCAGAAATTCAAGGATGAAGGAATTTGAGTAATAATTCGCTAAATGATAAGCGCCGTCAACTGAACTGGCGAATTTCCCTTGTCTATATGGTTCCCGTGCTCATTGCCACGGTGGCCCTTATCCTCATATTCTTTTTCTATATCAAGTCCACCCTGATTTCTAGCGCCTACAGCAGTACCGAAAACAGCTTCAAGAAAAACATCCGGCAGTGTGAACAGTACTTGCAGGACAAGCAGGAAGATTTTTCCAAATTCCAGAAAAAGGTTCAACAGACGGGAAAAGCATCCTTACGCTCCGTTCTTGCAAAGCAACAGCAAGCAGACGAAGACATTTCCGACGTCTATTACGGATTCTCCAACGGCGAATACATGAGTGCCCTTGGGGATAAACTGGAAAAAACGGTTTCCGAAGTCCGAACCAAATCCTGGTACCTGGAGGCTTCCCGTAACAAGGGGCTCGCCTTGACCGGCCCTTATACCAAGCCGGCCATCAAAAAGAATGTCTTGTCTATCTCGGCTCCCATTTGGGACAAGGACAAGCAGATTCGTGGTGTCGTTGCCGAAGACATCGACCTGCAAAAGATTCGCTCCCTTATCTCTAGCATTGCAAGGGAAGAGGGCGGTGTCACTATCCTTATGGGAAACGACAACGAAACGGTATATACCTATTTCCCCTACGAGACCAATGTCAAAAAAATCGAGCTGGACACAATCCAGGAACTTCGTGACCTTGTTTTAGAAGGTTTTAATACCGACTCTTTGAACTACGGAAAGGTATTCCGCTTTGAACGGGCCAATTCTCGTCACCAGAACTATGTGTTCATGGTGACTCCCATGACCAAGGCTCCCATGTATGCCATACACGTTATCCAGCAGAACAAGGTGGTGTCCAAGCTCCGTGAAGACCTGAATGCCATCATGCTCCTTGTGACATTGGCCGTTCTTTTTATGATGATTATTGCCACTGTTGCCGGGCACCTTCTTTTCAAATGGCTTATCGAAAAAGACTTGAATGAAAGTGTCAGTTCCAGTACCTTGTTCGACACTTTGTTGGCTACACCCAATTTCAGTTTGATTCTGACCAACGATTCCTTCGATATTCTCCACGCCAGTGCCAACATTATTGATTTTTTGAACAATGGTGATGATATCAAGGGTGAAATCCTTTGGAAATTTTTTCCGGGCGAGGAATTCGAAAAGTTCGCCCGCAAGGTGGCCATGGGCGGGGAACTCCATCCCAGCGAACGCAAGACCATTGTGAAGGTTACCAGTCCAAACGGGGAAGAATCTTGGTGGAATGTATTCTTTCAGTTGCTGGTGGAAGACGACGGAAGTATCCGCTACCTGTTCATGATTACCGATGAGACCAGCGGCATCCAGAAGGATACTATCTTGGATACCATCATGCTGTCGGCGGACCGTTCCCTGCTGATTATCTTCGACAGGACTCGCCACATCAAGTATATGTCCAAGCAGCTGGCTGATGTCTTTGATCAGGAATGGCGTAAACTTATTGGATATTCCCTTGATGATTTGATTTCGTGTGGTTTGCCTGAAGATATCGTAAAATCGATCGGTAATTCGTTTACCAAGCAAGAAATCTGGAAAGACTCCTTCTCGCTGAATTCACAGGATGGCAAGGGCGAAATCTGGTTCCGTGGCGAGGCGGTGACCTTGAAAGTCCAGGAATCTGTGGTGGGCTATATGCTTTCCATGGTGGATATTTCCGAAGTGGTGGAGGCCCGCGAGATTGCGGAACAGGCCACTCAGGCCAAGAGCGAGTTCCTGGCCAACATGAGCCACGAAATCCGTACGCCCATGAATGCCATCATCGGTATGGCACACCTGATTTCAGAAACGGAACTTTCCGAGCGGCAGCACAGCTTTGTGGACCGTATCAGCAGTGCGGCAAAATCCCTGCTGGGCATTATCAACAACATTCTGGACTTCTCGAAAATCGAGGCCAAGAAGCAGGAACTGGAAGTCATTCAGTTCGTTTTGCAAGACACCATCATCGAGGTGGCGGCCTTGGCCGAAGTCCGTATTACGGGGCGTCCTATTGAGCTGATTGTAGATGTGGACCCTGAAATTCCAGAAACCTTGATGGGTGACCCTCTTCGCCTTTCCCAGATTTTCACCAACCTGGTGAACAACGCGACGAAGTTTACGGAAAAAGGCGACATCACCCTTCAAGTGCAGATGAAAAAGATGACGGATACCCATGTCCAGCTGGCCTTCAGCGTCAAGGATACGGGCATCGGCATGACTCCGGAACAGCTAAAGCGCCTGTTCAATGCCTTCACCCAGGCTGACGGTTCTACCACGCGCAAGTATGGCGGTACTGGCCTTGGCCTTGTGATTTCCAAGTCCCTGGTAGAACTGATGGGCGGGCAGCTCAAGGTGGAAAGCACCTCCGGCGTTGGCTCTAGATTCTACTTTACCATTACGCTTCCCATTGCGCCCAAGGTAGGCGCTCCCAAGTGGAAGTCGGTTCACTCCTTCCAGAACAAGAACATTCTGCTTGTGGACGATTGTGCAAACCTTCGTTCCGTGTTGCGCCATACTCTTGAAAAGTTCCGTTGCGTTGTGGAAGAGGCCTGCTCTGTGGACGAGGCTATCGACCTGATTCAGGCTCATGAATCGGCAGGGGAGGCTCCCTACGATATCTTTATCGTGGATTACCAGATGCCCATTTCGGATGGCTTCAACTTTGTGAAGGGGCTGCCTGCAAACATGCTGACAATCCCCAAGATTTTGATGCACCCCTTGCATTTCGAAGAAAGCAACCGTATCCATGCCGAAGAAATCGGGTTCAACAGTTGTCTTGCCAAGCCTATCCAGATTAGTTCGCTGCTCACGGCAATGCAGGAGGCCCTCGGAGAAAAACCGGTTTACCAGAAGGCCGTCAAGAAGGAAAAACGCAAGATTTACTTCAAGGATGCTGAGGTGCTGCTTGTCGAAGACAATAAGATGAACCAGGAACTGGCCGTTTCTCTGTTGAGTAGCGTGGGTCTTACCGCCATGATTGCCAACAACGGTAAAGAAGCGATTGAGCTTTTGAAGCCCAATTCCTTTGACCTGGTGCTGATGGATATCCAGATGCCCATTATGGACGGTTTGACGGCCACCAAGCAGATTCGTGAAAAGAAAGAAGAGTATTTCCAGAAAGTCCCGATTCTTGCCATGAGCGCCCGTGCCTTCCAGAAAGACAAGGAAGAATGTTTCGAAGCGGGCATGAACGCCCATATCGTAAAACCCATTGACCCCACTGTTCTTTACGAAGAAATGGCGAAGTTCCTGCCGATTGCTTCCGAAATGGCTGAAACCCAGACGCCCACTACGGTGGTGTCGTCTGATTCTGTACAGCTTTCTTCTGACGACAAGGACTTTGCCGCCAGGTTCCAGAAGATTCCGGACTTTGACATTTCTGCAGGCCTCTATCACGTCAAAAACAACAGGACTCTGTACCTTAGAATTGTGCAGGGCTTTGTCAACGATTACGGAAGCAAGGCCCAGGATTTACGAAGGTTCGTAGAAGCCTCCAAGTACGAAGACGCCGCAAGAATCGCCCACACCATCAAAGGCTTGTCCGGTACTATCGGAGCTGCCAATGTCCAGAAGTTGGGACTTGCGTTAGAAAATTCGTTACTGAACAAGCAGAAGAACTTTAACGAGCTTATCGCCTTTGAAGACGCCCTCAAGAAGTTGGTAGAGGCTCTGTCGAAGGTTCTTGCCGATATGAATTCCGAAAAGGAAGATACGAGTTCCAAGAAGACCGACCCCCAGGCTGCAGAAAAACTGAAGGGCGTTCTGGAAAATCTCAAGCTGCATGTAGATGCCTGCTCTGCTACCATGTGCAAGCGGGACTTTGAACCCATCAAGGATATTGCGTTCAGCTCCGCTCAAGAGGCTCTGCTCAAGAAGTTGAAAGACCAGATTGGGGACTACGACTTCACGGAAGCGGGGGAGACCATCAAGGAGCTTGAAAAGACCCTTGCCTAGTGCAGGATAAATGCCGCAATAAAGGCGAGGGCTACAATCACCGCAGCTGCAATGGCGATCGGGTTCGCCTTTTTCTTCTTGTTGCCGTATTCATCCGTCCCGAATTCATTTTCCACAATTTCATCATAGTCCGGCGTTTCCAGGTCGGTAAATTCCGCGCCTTCTTTCCAGCCGGTGTCGGCGTCGCTTCCGCAATGGGGGCAGAATTTTGCGCCTTGCTTTAATTCGGCGCCGCAGTGAGGACAATTATCCATAGAGCAAAGTGTCGTTTTTTTTAGTGGTTTTGACTGACCAAACTTAATAAATAGAAACCGCCGAATGCAACAATGTCGGCGGCAACAATGGTGGAGCCAACGGGTGTGCCTGCAAGAATGGCCACAAGGATTCCAACTAACGAACAGACTACTGAGATAATGGCTGCGGCAACGGTTACGGCAAAAAAGCTCTTGAATACTCGCATGGCCGAAAGAGCCGGAAACACCACCAAGGCCGATACCAATAGCGCCCCCACCAGATTCATGGCAAGCACGATAATGACAGCGACAATGATGGCTATCAGCAGGTTAAAGAGCGTGGTGTTTACGCCGGTTGCCCGTGCGAAATTTTCGTCGAAGGTGATGGCGAAAATTTTATGGTAGAATAATACGAAGGCGGCAAGAACTGCGGCAGAAAGTATTACGCAAAGATAGACTTCTTCAGTTTTGAGCGTGAGAATCGAGGTTGAGCCGAAAAGAGTCGTGCATACATCGCCCGAAATATTTGCCGATGTAGAAAATATGTTCATCAGCAGATAACCGATAGCAAGGGCACCGACTGAAACCATGGCGACTGCGGCATCCCCCTTGATGCGAGCGCTCTTACCAGTGCAGAGCAAGAGAATGGCGACTGCAACTGTCACGGGCAAGATAATGAGCATGTTGTTTGTGACCTTGAGTACCGAAGCTATGGCAAGAGCCCCGAAGGCCACATGGGAGAGGCCGTCACCGATATAGGAGTAACGTTTTAGCACCAAGGTTACGCCCAGGAGTGACGAGCAGAGCGAAACCAGGACCCCTACTATAATGGCATAGCGCACAAATGGAAAATCTAGGTAGAAAAGAAGCTTGTCAATTGGCATACCACACTGTCATCCCCGCGAAGGCGGGGATCTCCTTAGCTTAATGGTTTTATCTTTCTTTAATTGAAATTTTATTGAAATCCATGACGCGGGTGGCATCGTCCAGGGCGGTATCCACGTCGTGGGTCACCATGACGACAGTCATTCCCTTTTGGTGCAGGTCTTCGATAACGTGGTACATGGTTCCGGTAGATTCAGGGTCTAGACCGGTAACGGGCTCATCCAGCAAGAGCAGGCGTTCGGCGGCGCACAGGGCCCTCGCCAGCAGTACCCGCTGCTTCTGGCCCCCCGAAAGTTCGCGGAAGCAGGACTTTCGCAAACTTTCGGTTCGGGTGAGCGCCATGCATTCCATAGCGCGCTCCCGGTGCGCCGACTTGTAAAAAGGCAACAGCCGGTGTTTCCCCTGAAATGCCGACAGCACAATCTCTTCGACAGAAGCGGGAAAGTCCTTCTGTACCACCGTCATCTGTGGCAAGTACCCGATTTGATTGCGGTTAAGACCGCCACAGAGTTCAATGCTTCCCGACTTGGGCGAAAGAAGGCCAGCAATCCCTTTCAGCAATGTGGTCTTGCCAGAGCCGTTATGGCCTACAATACAAAGGTAATCGCCTTCGTTTATATCGTAATCCAAATCCCGGACCAAATCCTTGCTACCATAACCTAGCGTCAGCTGGCGACATTTGAGCAATGGGGTATGAGCAGTGAGCTCGGTCGCCTGAGGCTCCCTTTGAGAATTCTGGCCAAGATTTTTTTTCTGTATTTTTTCCTTACTCATCACTCACAACCCACTACTCACAACCCATTACTTAATCGCCTTTTTCAAAACTTCCAAATTATCTCGCATGATGGAGAGATAGTCAGCCCCAGCCTTTATCTGTTCGTCTTTCACCGACTGCATGGAATTCAGCATCAACACTTCGGCGTTTTTCGATTTCTTGCTCGCATCGAGAATGGCACGGGCGATTTTCCCGTCGCTGCCGTCAATGGTGAAAATGGCAGGTAGGGCAAGGGAATCTATTTTACCCGCAAGGAAGGTTATTGTCTCGAAACTGGCCTCACTTTCGGCAGAACAACCCACAAAAGCGGCATAATACTTGATGCCGTAATCGTCCACCAGGTAACGGAAGGGGAAACGGTCACCGAACAGGATTGTCTTGAGCGTTGCATTTTCCATTGTGGCACGATACTGGGCGTCCAGTGCACTGATTTTTGCAATGTAGAGTGCCGCATTCATGTGGTATTCCGTGGCATGGGCCGTATCCAGTTTTGCGATGGACTCTGCAAGAGCCTTTACCAGTATTTCGGCGTTTTTCAGCGATAGCCAAATGTGTTCGTCGTTCTCGACTTCTTCCTCTTCGTCGTGATGGTGATGTCTTTCTGCGTGTTCGTGGTTCTCTTCTGCGATTTCTTTCGTCTTTCGTCTTTCGTCTTTTGTCTCGCCTTGCATGCCCTCTACGACTTCCTCTTCCTTCACCCGGTCTCCCAAGACCTTCATCATGTTTACTTCTATGCGCCCTTCTTTCGGGGTCGCCGCAAGAGCCTTCTCTATCCATCCGTCCGATTCACCGCCTACATACACCACCATGTCAGCACTTGCAATGGCCGCAATATCCTGGGCCGAAGGCTGGTAGCTGTGAAGGTCGGCACCGTTCTTGATGAGCAATTTCAGGTCAACCGCGTCGGCACGCCCGCCAAGAACGTTCTTGAACCAGTCGTACTGCGGGTATGTCACGGCAATAACAGAAATTTTCTTCGCAGCGCCCTCGGTCTCGGACTTTGTACCGCAAGCGGCCAGCAACAAAGTCGCGGCGAGGAACGCCTTGACTACAAATCCCTTAAACATGGCGCATCCTTGAGCGGCGAGGCTTTCCGGAGCAACCGGAACAACGGCCAAGCAGCACCGACTGCTGCTGGTCCAGTTCAAAACCGCTTACCCGCTGCACGGAAAGTTGCAACATCTTGAGAGCAGGACCGTCCAGGTGAAAGAACTTGCCGCAATCCTTACAGACCAGGTGCATCTTGGCTTCGCAACGTCCCGGACCCGTATAGCGGTATTGCAATTCGTTGTTCTCGGCAGCACCCACAATCTGGATCAGTCCGGCTTTTTCGAGCCTGGAAAGGTTCCTGTAAACGGTGCTCAGCGAGATTTCGGGTAGGCTCTGGGCTATTTCAGACGCCTTGAAAATCCGGTCCGGATTGCCTACCATAAAGTCCAGAATCTGCTGTTTTGACAGGGTTTTGTATTCCATTTTTCCTCTATTTGTACGATTTGCAAATGATTCGCAAATTCAAATATAGTCAATTTGCGAATGATTGTCAATTCTGTATCTTTTGGGATTTTTATCCTACAGGGCCGAATCCAGCACCATCATGAGCGTGAAGCCCACGGCAAAAAGAATGGTGCCGGCATCAAAATGCTCTCCTTCGCTGACTTCGGGGAGCATTTCTTCGATTACGACATAAATCATGGCACCTGCCGCAAGCGAGAGCAGGTAGGGCATAAATGGCGAAAGTGCTTCGGCCGCAAGCAGCGTGATCAACGCGCCTACGGGTTCTACGGCACCGGAAAGCGCGCCAAGAGCAAATGCCTTTTTGCGGGATGCCCCTTCGGCACGGAGCGGGAGCGAAACCACCGCCCCTTCAGGAAAATTCTGGATGGCAATGCCTATGGCAAGCGCAAACGCTCCTGAAAGCGTGATGGCCGCATTCCCCGAAAGCCAGCCCGCGAAAACGATGCCGACAGCCATGCCCTCGGGCAAGTTGTGCAAAGTTACTGCTAGCGTGAGCATGGTCGTGCGCTTGAGTTTTGCCTTGGGGCCTTCTGGCGTGGCGCTATCCAAATGCAAGTGTGGCGTTATTTTGTCTAAAATGTACAGGAACAGGATGCCGGCCCAGAATCCGACCGTCGCCGGGATGAAAGCCAGTTTGCCCATCGATTCGCTCGCGCTGATTGCGGGCAAAAGTAGGCTCCAGACGGAAGCTGCCACCATGACGCCCGCCGCAAACGACAAAAGGCTACGTTTGAGATTTTGCCCCATCTGCTTCTTCATAAAGAAAACACATGCGGCACCGAGAACCGTCCCTAAAAACGGAATGGCAAGACCTTGGATAATTTGTAATATGGGCTCGTTCATGTTCCAATTATAGTATTAAAATGTGGAGAAATCTACTCCTTTCGGTTGCGGGCCAAAAAAGAATTCCAAATTTGTAGATTAAAACCAGTAATTTATGACAAAATGCTGATTTGAATCTGCAAAGTTTGGAAAATTTGTTGATTTTATTGTCCAAAAAATGGTTAAAACCCTGCACTTTCAGTGCAGCGACTTTCAGTTTCTAAAAATGTTTGGCTAACTTTAGGACATGGCCAAATATCGGAAGACGACGCATAGCGTGAGCAACCTGTCGTGCCACATAGTGTGGGTGACGAAATATCGGTACAAAGTGCTGACCGGCGACATAAAAAGAAGGTGCCGGGACCTGCTGATGCAAATCTGCGATAGCGAGGATGTGCACATATTGAAGGGCGTGGGTCGTTTGTGCTTATGCTAGTTATAGGTTTACCAGAGCCTCGAAAAGAGTAAACGCATTCGACCCACGCCCTTTCTTTTTTCTCGAAGACAAGGCTACTCACATAGGAATGACGACCTATGTGAGGATTTTCTCATATCGTCATATAAGGAGGCATCCTATGCCTGTAAAATTGAAAAAAGACAAACGCCTAGATGTATTTCAGGCTTAGTGGAAAAATTGCAGGCAAAGTCTAGCAATAAGCGCCGGAATTTTAATACAGCCAGCATTGTTTACGATAACGAAAGTGGTCGATACTTCTACGGAAGAAACAAAGGAATAGAGATAAACGGCGATGCGAAAAACCCCAAGTTATTCGGTGAAAACGGAATACTGCCAAAACATTCCTTAAACAGATTGGCTGTAGGCAATTGTGCGGAAGTTGACGCAATCAACCAGGCGTTAAATGCAGGGGCAAAACTAGAAAATTTATATATTTCTACCATACATGCAACACGGGAAAACTTTGGAGAGCCCAAGTCCGCTTGCGAAAACTGTACCTTTGCGTTTATGGGTAGAATAGAAAAAAATCATACAGGATGGAAATTCTAATGAATACAAACACGATTATAGAACTGCTAAAACAGGTTTCTTGGACAGGTCGCTTCGCCTATGCACTAATGTGCGGGGAGAAGTATCTCACCAGCAAATACCCACACAAGGAATGGGGAAAGCTTTTTTCCCTGCTTTGGAAAGCAACAAGTCTTGAAACCTTAGACGAATGGTCCGAAAAGGTTGTCGATATTTTGCCCGAGTGCTTTTTTGAATTTGATAGTTTCGAAAAGTCAGATTTCAACCACCTGACAAAAGCCGATTATGAGAAATTCCAGGTCCTGTACCAAGGGCTCGGGAGCGATTTCACGCAATTAATCGAATACATCTACAAAATATTTGAGGATTGCGCATACGCAAGTATCGAGGGCTCTGGGCAAAAATCACTGAGCACCATTGCCTGTATTTTAAAGATGCTCGAAGACGAATCTATCCCCGCACCCGACCCGCAATTGGTAGCATTTTCCAAATTCAGCGAAAAGAATGGCTGGGGAGATCCGTTCAACGGAACGAAGCTATCGATGGTGCTGAAAGGGTGAAAATGAGGTGATTTGTTCACGATTTACACCGAGCAGTGAACAAAAATCAATCTTTCGTTCGTTTAAACAAGTTTTTAAAATCATTAACAGCATCTTTGTATTCACGAGTTGTACCTTTTAAGGATTTATGATTGCTATTCCCCATAAATCCTCGAATACTCCATTTATAATTTACCTTCTCGGAAAAAGAAAAAATTTTTGAAACTCTGAATACAGCCATATAACTTCCTACTCCCTGAACAATTCATCAAGCTTTTGCTTTAGTGTTCCTTCTTTTGCGTAGGGCAAAGCATCGAATTGCCTAAAGTTATGCTTGAGTTCGTCGGTGTTGTCGGCGAAGCCCAAGATAAAACTTGTAGCAATCTTGTAGATGATTTCAGTCGGAGCAAGGCCATATACCTGATGTTCAAAGATATGTCTTAGACGATCCTTGTCATTGGGGAACTGCTCTTTCATTTTCTTGCTCTGATAGAGTCTCTTGACAATCTCCGTAATATACAAGCCTGATTTCATGTATAGGTCGATGAAGGTCTTGTCCTTATCATCGAAGCAACCGGGATTTTCCTGTTCCAGCATATCGACCATGCGTTTCACGACATCTTTCGGCGTGAAGATTTGGTTCGTTTTCTGCGGCGGGATATAATCGAATATGTCCTCGATACTCTTTTCGTCAAAGTAATCAGCCAATTTCTTTTTAAGTGACAGGAATTCTTTTACGGAATCATCAAAAACAACGGAATCAAAGAGTTGTCCCTTGAATTCCTTTTCTTCGCCAGTTTCGGAATCCTTGTATTTGCCGCCATCACGCAAAAAGCGGAATTGTTCCAAGGTGATGCTAGTGACTTCAAGGAATACGTTGCCAGGAATCTTGTTGTCGAAGGTAGCAAGTGTTACTGTTTCGTCACCATAAGCCATCAGGAACGAAGGAATTGTGCGAGAGAAGCCGCGCAGGTGATCACGAATTCCGTCTTCGATGGTATCGCGTTCGCGTTCCTTGATTTTTGTTTCAACAGTTTTAACTGTTTCCTTGACAGAATCCTTTGCGAAATCATCGACTACAGAATTGATTTCTGCCTTGAACTTGGTCCTCGCTTCTTCCTGCTTTTTCTCGAACTCTTTTTCAATTTGCTTCGTAGTCTTGCCGGTTTCGTGTCTGTTTTGCAACGCCTTGACACGTTCCTGTTCAATCACATTCTGTTCTATTTCGTAATTCTTTACGGTTTTATCTACAATGCGGTCCACTTCGGAATTCAGCCTCGATTCCACTTGGCGTTTATCCGAAGGTTTCATGTCGGAGCCGTAATTATCTTGAACTGTCTGAACGATGTCCTGAACAACTTGATTCTTCACAAAGTCTTTTAGACGGTCATTTAAAGTATTAGGTTTCTCCGATTGCTGAACTTCGGCAATCACTTCCTCCATTCCGCCCTTGACATCATAGCGTTTGGGACCAAAGATATCGGCGGCAACGCCAATTACATATTCATCGTCCAAATTGACATTGCCATTTTCATCAAGTCCTAAGTCCTTCTTGACTTCTTCAGACAAATTGACGTTCTGTTTAGGTTTTTGTTCTCCGACAGAATCAAATTGCTCAATAATATCGAGAACTTCCTTGGGTGCAGAGAACACGTTATTGATGTTCTGGAACAAGAAATTGCTCATGAAGCCTCTGCGAACCACTTCGACGGACTTAATCTTGCGGGGTATTGAGAGAACCTTTTCGGCGTCTAGTTCAATGAGTTCTCCGTTTTCGTCTTCACCGATGACCGGGAAGAAGTTGAGCAGTTCACGAATATTTTGCTTTCGGGCCTCCGCATCACCACGACCAGATGACGTATTGGGCGAAAGGTCATTTGCAAATTCTTCGAAAATGATAAGCGTTCTTGCCGGGTCAAAGTCAAAAACGTATGCATTTTCTTTGCGTTTGCTTTTCATACCGATACGGAACAGACAAGGATTCTGCGCCCTGAAAGCGGCCTGCATATAAAGCGAGGGCGATTTCACATTGCTAAGCATGAGCACAGCCGTCCATTCAGGAATGGTAACACCGGTGGTAAGCTGACCTACAGACAGTGTAATCGTCTTATCGTTTTCGGCAATCGCTTTCTTGACCTTATCAAAAGATTTCTCGTTCTCGTCGTCATCGTCAACGCGACCATCGCCTGCGGCAAGGACTATCTCGTAATCCTTAAAGACAGGATGTTCGTGTAGTTTCTTTGCCAAAAGTCTTGCGCTTTCGACCCTGTCAAGGAGCCAGAAGGAGTGCTTAATTTCATCGCGCAATTCCTGCGTCGAGAACGGGAATCTTTTCTGTGTCGTGAGAGCGTCTAGGAATTTATCGACAGAAGAACTATGGACGAATTTTCCATTTTCAACCTTGAAAAACTCGTTAAGGTCAAATGCATATTCTACCGTTTCACCGTTAAGTTCCATCTTCTGCGAAAGTTCATCACGAACAATCTCCGACATTTGATAGGTATAGAGGTTAAGCGTCGGAAGTACTGCATACGGGTTCTCTATTTCGTTAGAATTGTCCCAATCACGTTTGCTTTTCTGCTCATCGGCGTAGGTATAATTGAATATGGCGTCGTCATTGAACTTGTTATTCGCGAGAGCCTTGAACGGCGTGCCTGAAAGATGCAGCGTAAAATTGCACTTGATGCGGTCAAAAGCCACGTCAGTCTTGTAAGTATCAACGCCTTCGTGGGCTTCGTCGATAACAAGCAAGTCCCAGTTGGTATCCTTGATTTCTTGGAGTTTATCGAACTTGCCACCGAAATAGACAGAGCCTTTCAAGTCCTGAAGCGATGCAAAGTAGATAAGGCCGAGTCCGGGCAACTTTTTCTTTTCGCGAGATTTCTTGTCTTTTGCAAATTCGTCATAAGAGATGACGTTTTTCTTGTTCCTGACACCGTCAACATCGCTTACGAAAAAATACTTTGATTCACGCCCGATGAACTTTGCGTAATCCGAATACCAACTGTTCGCGATGGCGGGCCTGTTTGTCACAATAAGGACAGTCTTGGCGCCGATTCGCTTCATAAAGTCATAGACGGCCAAAGTCTTTCCGAAGCGTGGCTTTGCATTCCACAGGAATTCTCCTTTTTCATGGGATTCCTTGTAAGCTTTGGTCAACGATACGGCTTTTTCTTGTTCGGCACGGAGAATGTATGGGATAATCGCCGATTCCTGTTCAAAGATTCCGCGATTAAGACGAAAATCGTAAAACTTGGATCTTGAATCTTTCGGGGTTATGTAGAACCATTCGTTTCGATCGTTCTTGTCAAAATATTCATTCCCCAAATCCATTGGCTGCTTGATATCGTTCTTGCGCAAGTAGGCGTGGAAGGCATGGTCGTCGAAAGTTTCTCCCGAACCATCGTCAAAGACAGCGTTGCCTTGCCATTCGATTTTAGCCTTGACGCCTGCGGTATGCGTTTGTTGGTAAACACGATCTTCGACTTTCTGTTCCGTATAACCGATTTTGGTATAGCCTTCGTGGTAGGTGATACCCGGAGTGGTATAGGCGTATATCATCGGGACAACATCTTTCGCTGTCTTGATATTTGGAGTCTGCATAGCCATTATTCCATCTCTTTTACATGAGTTTCGATGAATTCTATTTCTTCGGGTGAAAGGCTGTATTTATCGTATAGTTGTTTGTCGATTTCTGGAATAGATTTGGACCAGTCTATATCGGATTGCGAAGTGAAATCTTGGAGAGGAATAAGTCGCCAGGTGTCAATTGGATTGTCTTGCGTAATCTTTAAGATTCCAAGCATCGTTCGTGTAAATTTTGACTTGATATATTTCAGACAGTTTTCTGCTTCTTTTATGGTACTAAAGGCACCAATTCCCAAAAAACTTCTTGTATAACCAACAGCCGGATCAGTTACTATCGGTGTTGACAAGACTTCCCCCATTTTTCCAGAACCATTACTTCTTGGAACCAAAACCTTATAATTCATTAAATTTTCATGGGTCAAGTCAATATATTTTTGAGAAATGTAACGATAATGTCGTTTGTTTTTTATAACACCGAGAATCTTTATATCGTTGTCATCTTTTTTTTCCTCTGAAAACAATGAAATTTTATCAAAAATATTTTTTTCTAAACGCCGATCCCTTCCATCACTTCCTATTCGTGCTTTAACCTCGGGATAATCTTTTAGCAATGTTTCAAGATTAAAGTTTACTTGATTAAACATTATAAACATCAAGCTATCTTCTTCCTGATTTGGTTCGGCTTTTAGTTTTATTCTGTTCAATTCAGGAAATGCAGTAAATGTTCCGATTTCGCCAAAAGTCTTTTGAGAGTCTCGATATGTTACAGCGACCCCACCTTTTATATCCGTGTTAGAAAAAATTTTTGTTGAATCTGCTTCATAATCAAGAACCTTAAAATGTTCATCATTTAACATTTTTTCGTTCCATGCTTTTGGTGTTGAGCCGGCATTAAACAAAAACCTTGCAGGTGTTATGAGTTCGACTTTATCAGCTATGGTAAAAACAGCATCTATGAATTTGTCGTAAACAGGCTTTGCAAAATTGCCATTATCGCCAGAATTACTAAAGTCTTCGTTATAAGGCGGATTTCCAATAGCGAAATCAAACTTCATTTTACCGACCTTCCTTTATACTTTTGTATGTATAAGACCTTCTTCTTGTCCAGTCAAAAATTTTGCAGTCCATTTCTTCCGGCTCGCTGTCGTTGTCGCCGACCGTAAAATCGAACATATTGAGCGTTCGCTCTTCTTTCGGTTTTCCGAAGGGGACCTTGCCCGTAATGCCGTCCATTTGCCAAATGTTCCAGGCGATGATGTTCGCCACTTTCTGGAGTTCGCTTTCTGTCGGGACTCGTTTCCAACGGTCCTGCATGTAATCCGCGAACGTAATGAGCAAGTTGATGCGGGCGATAAGCAGGTTGTCGCCCTGGAATTCGTAACCATACACGCTCTGGAACGCTCGGTACGTCCACTTGAGCCATTCGTTTTTGTTATCGGTGTTCTCGTTCACCACACGCAACTTGCGGTCAAGTATGCCAATGCGTCTTTTTATCGGGATGATTTCTGCGGTGGTGGTATCGTATCGCGAAACGATGTATGGAGCTTCGCCGCAGGTAATTTCGAGACGCTTTGAATCCACGTATTTTTGCCAATCGTTTTCATTTTCGAACTTGATTGGTTTTGATGTTGGTTTCCACGATTGACCGTCTTCGGTGTTGAATACGTTTTCGCGGCCGAACCATTCTGCATCGCAGTGGTTGTTCATCTTGTTGCAAATCCATGACGGTGTGAAGACTTCCGCACGCGCTCGGGTGCGTTCCGCCTGTTTTTCAAGTGACTTTGCAACTCTCGGTTGGATTAGGTCTGCGCCGATGGACTGGAGCAGTTCTTCTGTAATCTGCTTTGTCTTGCCGAAAACGCGGCCCCGCTTCGTGTGCGCCGTTGTCGCAAGAATAATGTTCTGGCCCGTTGTCTTGTCTTTGACAAGGGTCTTGAGAACTACGGAAACCGGGTAGTTGTTGATGTCTATCAGCGTCTTCATTTAACTCCGTTGCAAACCCGCATACGGAGCAAATGAAAGTCAAGAGTTTCAGCTGAGCAGCAAAAAAGGCGTGGCATCGCTGAAGCGCTTACTGTACTTCGAGGCTCGGCAAAGCCATGTATACCAATAAACGCAAACGACCCACGCCCCAATCGGGACGTGAGCAGTTTACCCTATTCTCGTATACGTGAAATTTTGCCGATTTCGAAGTAGAGACTAGAGCAAATACTCTATAAAACGGGCGCTCCGCACCTTTCGGTACGGAGCTATGTGAAATGCAAAATAGCATTAAAATGCGACAAATAAATCCGCAATTTCGTTTTTTTTCGAAAAAATGTCCGAAAAATTTGACAAGCGACACAGAATTTTATACATTTGGGCAGTAATCCCTGTTTTTCCCCGCTTGTAAACAGACAAGGTCAACATGAGTAAGCAAAGAAATGAGCCGAACGTGGCTGTGGAAGCAGTTCCGAATAAAGCCGTTCCGCCCGAAAAGCCTGAATTTTCCCTGATAGACGAAGCTTTTCTCAAGTCGCGAATCCACACTATTCGCGGGTTCAAGGTCATGCTCGACGCCGATTTGGCCACAATTTACGGGTATGAGACGAAAGCTTTTAACAGGCAAGTTAAGAACAATATCGAAAAATTTGATGGCGATTTTCGATTTCAATTGACCAAAGAAGAATACAACGAGATTCTAAGGTGCAAAAATTGCACCCTAGAACAGGGAAAATACTCAAAATTTCTTCCTTTCGCCTTCACCGAACAGGGCATCTACATGCTCATGACAGTCTTGAAGGGTGAACGGGCTGTCGCTCAAAGCAAAGCTCTCATCCGTCTTTTCAAGCAGATGAAGGACTACATTTTCGCCGAGAACCAGCAGTTGCTCGGGAATGTGGGAATTCCTGAAATCGCCATGCAGACGGCGCAGAACGCAAAGGTCCTCGCGGAACATTCTATTGATATCAAAACACTCTCCGGCGAAGTCCGCAATATCCACGAGCATCTTGGAAAGGTTGATTTGAGCCTGCAGACAGTCATGGAAAACTTTATTGACCCCACGACCTACAAGCATTTCCTGATTCTTGACGGACAGTAGCGTGCAAAACGAGTGTCGCAAAATTATGCTTGCATAATTTTATGACCGAGTGCAGCCGCAGACGCCGAAGGCGTCAAAGGCTGGACGCCGATGTCGCCTATACGCAAATTTACGGTATGGCGAAGAAGTCCATC
>JAEDLI010000133.1 GCA_016295375.1 Fibrobacter sp.
AGCAGCAACCCGCGCGTGGCGATTGCCGCCTACCGTATGCTCGCCGCGCGAATCAAGCAGGAAGGCTTTAAGTCGTACCCGTTCCACATAGGTGTCACGGAAGCGGGCGCGGGTGCCGACGGACGCTTGAAGTCTGCAGCTGGCATCGGCGCCTTGTTGCTCGATGGCCTTGCAGACACCATCCGCGTATCGCTCACCGAAGATCCGGTGGCCGAAGTCCCTGTGGCGCAGGCACTCATCAAGGCCTGCACTTTGCCTGCTGCGCCGACGGCATACAACGTGCCGGTTCTCGAGAAGGACCCGTACCATTACGAACGCCGCGCGACTTCTGTCGTGAATGTTTCCGGCGTAGAAATCGGTGGTTCTCATCCGGTGAAGGTCGGCGTAAAGGCCGATGCGATTGCACTTACCGGCGAACGCCGCAACGCTGAATTCGCGCTGCCGAGCCTGGATGCCGCCCCCGTGGTGCAGTTCAAGGATGCGATGGATATCGCGGGGTTCGCCGCGAATCCGGCGAGCGTGCCCGCAGGTTCCGTGTTCTGCTATACCGGCGCTGAGATGGTTTCGGGCGTTCGCGCATTAGCGGCGGCTCTGGAGTCGGCGAAGCGCCAAGACCCGATTCTCCTTTATGCGAAAATTAACGACAGCGAACGTGATACGCTCCGCGTGTCCGCCGACATCGGAAGCCTCGTGACCGACGGTCTTGGCGATGCCGTCGTGATTGACGGCAACAAGGGCGCCAAGGAAAGCGTGCTCCTTGCATTCGATATTTTGCAGGCCGCCTACTGCCGCCGCAGCAAGACGAACTTCATCAGCTGCCCGAGCTGCGGCCGCACCCTCTACGACATTCAGCAAGTCATGGGCAAGATCAAGGCCCGCTTCGGACACCTCTCCGACATTTCCATCGGCATCATGGGCTGCATCGTGAATGGCCCGGGCGAAATGGCCGACGCCGACTTCGGCTACGTGGGCGGTGGCCCCGGCCGCATTACCTTGTTCGAGGGCAAGACGGCAGTCAAGAAGAACATCCCCGAAGAGGACGCCATCGAGGAACTCGTGAATTTGATCAAGGAAAGAGGCAGATGGCAAGAACCCTAAAAGTGGTTAGTAAACAGGAATATTTAAGTGGCTAGTATACAGTGATCAGTAAACTGGAATGAAAAAGGAAAGTTCTTATTACAATCCTAACCACTAATCACTAACCACCAACCACTAAGTTTTAACTTAAACAAAGGACTAAATCATGGCAACTATTAAGACGATGAACAACATTTCCAAGAAAGGCTTGAGCCTGTTTGGCTCGTTCTACCAGGTTTCCGACTCCGTCGAAAATCCGGATGCCATCTTGGTGCGTTCCGCCCAGGTTGATACCGACAACTTTGACGGCCTGCTGGCTGTCGCCCGCGCCGGCGCTGGCGTGAACAACATCACTATCGACAAGGCTTCCGCGAAGGGCATCTGCGTGTTCAACACGCCGGGTGCAAACGCCAACGCCGTTGCCGAGCTCGTGATGACCGTGCTCGGCATGGCCGTCCGTAACGTGGACAAGGCCGCCACATGGGTCAAGAACCTCGACACTACCGATCCGGACCTCGCGAAGACCGTCGAAAGTGGCAAGAAGAAGTTCGCCGGCATGGAACTCGCAGGCAAGACACTCGGCGTGATTGGCCTCGGCAAGATCGGCGTGCTCGTCGCCAACTATGCCCGTTGGAAGAACATGCGCGTCATCGCTTACGAACCGTATCCCAACGCCGCCAACATGCACGAACTTTCCAACAAGGTGGAAATTGCCGACCTCGACACCGTGATTGCGAAGTCTGACTTCCTCACCGTGCACGTTCCGTTCATCAAGGGCGTGACCGAAAACCTCCTCAACCGCAAGAACCTCGCTCAGTTCAAGGGTAGCTATATCATGAACTTTGCTCGCGGTGGCATTGTGGAAATGGCCCCGGTCAACGAAATGCTCGCTTCGGGTTCCCTCCAAGGTTACCTCTGCGACTTCCCGGATGCAGACCTCATCAAGAACGACAAGGTGACCTGCTTCCCGCACCTCGGCGCTTCCACCGAAGAAGCCGAAGAAAACTGCGCCGTGATGGCCGTCGAGGAACTGAAGGACTACATCGAATTCGGTTGCGTCCGCAATTCCGTGAACTTCCCGGCCCTCGTCGATCACCCGCATGCCGGCGTCAAGAGCCGCGTCGTGGTCATCAACCAGGATGTTCCGAACATGATTTCTGAAATCACGAAGGTGTTCGGCGCGGTCGGCATCAACATTGCCAGCTTCTCTAACAAGAGCAACGGCAAGATTGGCTACAACCTCGTTGACGTGGAATGCAAGGTGGACGACTCCATCATCGAAAAGCTCTCCAAGCTCGAGAAGGTCATCAAGGTCCGCGTGATCCACTTCTAATTTTCGTACATCTTCTCAATTTCCTCGGCGTACCGCGCTTCAGCGACGGCGCGTCGTTTTTTTTAGAACGCTTCCCGAAGGTCAATGGTAAGGCCGATGTGCTTTCCGTCGATGAGGGAAATGTCTCCGCGGGCGTGGAGTTTTTCGCTCCTGTTCAGGGCCAGGCGCCCTCCGAAACCTACGGAGTAGTGCATCTTCCGCTTGAGCATTTCGCTAAAATAGGGCCCGGACTGGAAGGTTTCACCGAAGATGGTTCCCGCTAGCCGCCAGAACAGGGGCCGCCGGAATTCCATCTGGAAAATCATGGCTTGGTTGTCGTTCCAGAGTCCGCAATCGATTCCGCGGAAACGCTTGGTACCGTCAGAGCCGGCAAGGTAGCTTACCGGAATGTCGCTGCCCCTGCTTTGCTTGAAATAGGCCCCCAAGGCAAGGGATGTTCTCCAGAACAGTGGCGTGTAGAACCGAAGGTCCAGTTCTTCGGTATGGAAACGGAAGTTTCCGCCGTAAAAGATTTCTTCGAAGGCTGTATAGTAGCCTTTTGTAGGCCAGTTGCGGTTGTCCCTTTCATCTAGGACCAGCCTGTAGCCGCCCCCCAGGAACCAGCCGTCTTCGCTTCCTTCCGGAATGATTTCGCCTAGCCTGTTCTTTCGGGTTTCGCCATCTAAAACGGGTCCGTAGCGGAAGGGCAGCCAGTCTGGAATCCCGAAACTCAGCTCGATGGGAACATATCCTTTGAAAAAGGTCCTTTCGTAGATGTCGATGGCGTCAAAGTCTCCACGGCTGCCCCTTTCAAAGAGGGATGATTCCCACTTGTAAAGCCTGAATATGGAGGGAATGTGTACTTGGTCTGCCAAAAGCCAAAAATCGGGAGACACGCGGAAACCGTACTGGTTGCGGGTCGTGCCTAAGGCCACCAGGTCAATGGTGGAAACGTGGGCGCTCCCTTCGAAAGGCTTGAAAAAAAGCACCAACAGCCCGCCGTATTCCAGTTCCGTTTCTTCGGAGTAGGCGATTACGGGCATAACCGAGAATCGCTGGAAATGTTCCGGCGCACTTTCGTCTTGCGCTCGAGCAAAAATGCTGAGCAGCAGGCAGACGATAATGCCACGGACAAGCTTCATACCACACAAGTATAGAAAAGATTTTTGTTATCTTTGAAAGAGAAATGAGGTGTTAGGGTACACACTCCTTGCACCTCAAAGGACCGAAGGTCCGCGCTTATATTTCCTAACCACCAACGGGCTAAGCCCTACTAACCACTAACCACTAACTACTAAAATATGGCCGAACAGAATAAAGCAGAAAAATTCGTTTTCTACATGTACAAGATGACCAAGTCCTACCCGCCTAACAAGGAGGTGCTGAAGGATATTTCCCTCAGTTTCTACTACGGCGCAAAGATTGGCATCATCGGCCAGAATGGTGCCGGTAAGTCTACCTTGCTCCGCATCATGGCGGGTATCGACAAGGAATTCCAGGGCGAAGCCTGGATTGAACCGGGTCGCACCGCGGGCTACCTGCCGCAGGAACCGCAGCTGGACCCGAACTTGACCGTCAAGGAAAACGTGATGCAGGCTGTTGCCAAGAAGCAGGCCGTGCTTGACCGCTTCAACGAGATTTCCATGAAGTTTGCCGAACCCATGGAAGACGACGAGATGAACAAGCTCCTCGACGAACAGGCGAAACTTCAGGACATCATAGACGCGCAGGACTTGTGGAGCCTTGACCGCAATATCGAAATTGCGATGGACGCTCTCCGTTGCCCGCCGGGCGACTGGCCGGTGACGAACCTTTCCGGCGGTGAAAAGCGCCGCGTGGCTCTCTGCCGCCTGCTTTTGGAAGAACCGGATTTGCTGCTCCTTGACGAACCGACGAACCACCTGGATGCCGAAACGGTTGCCTGGCTCGAGCGCCACCTCCGCGAATACAAGGGCTCCGTGATTTTGGTGACCCACGACCGTTACTTCCTTGACAACGTAACGAACTGGATTCTGGAAATTGACCGCGGTCGCGGCATTCCTTGGGAAGGCAATTACGCCCAGTGGCTCGACCAGAAGCTGGAACGCCTCCGTGGCGAAGAGAAGGGCGAATCCGACAGGCAGAAACGTTTGGCCCGTGAACAGGAATGGGTCAAGCAGAGCCCGAAGGCCCGCCAGGCCAAGAGCAAGGCCCGTCTTAAAGCTTACGAAGACTTGCTGGCCGAAGATTCTCGCGAACAGATCAAGGTGGCGCAGATTCACATCGCGAACGGCAAGCGCCTGGGCGATATCGTCATTCAGGCGGAACACTTGCAGAAGGCCTTTGGCGACAAGGTGCTCTTTGACGATTTGAACTTCAACCTGCCGCGCTCCGGCATCGTGGGCATTATCGGCCCGAACGGTGCAGGTAAGACAACGTTGTTCAAGATGATTATGGGCCAGGAAAAGCCCGATGGCGGTACGCTCAAGATTGGCGAGAC
>JAEDLI010000134.1 GCA_016295375.1 Fibrobacter sp.
TTACGTTTTTGTAAAATTCATCACTATTATTACATATTTGTAAAGCACGTACAAAACAAACCGCCTAACAATCCTATATTTAGGCCATGGAATTCAACGCCCTGCAAACAGAGGCCCTGCGCCAAATCGACGACGCCCTGCACCATATCCGTGCCAAGGACCGTCTGAGGCAAAGGTTGCAAGAAATCATCGGCAACAATTTCGCCGCCGTCGAAACGGGGTACCAGAAGACATTCCAGGAACTTCGGGACCTCATGGGCGGCACTCCCAGCGATCTCATCGGAAACACCCGCGCCATGCAAGAAGTGGAGCGGCAGGTGCGGCAAATCGCAAGTAGCGACGCCGTGGTGCTTATCCGCGGGGCGGCAGGTACCGGCAAGGAACACACCGCCAGGACACTGCACCGCACGTCCGAAAGGGAAAGTGGGCCCTTCGTCATCTTGAACTGCGATTCCCTGAACGCAGGCGAAGGATTCAACTCCCTGGAAAGTGAACTGTTCGGCTACGAAAGGGGCGCCTTCACTGGCGCCACCGCACGCCACCTGGGCAAGGCGGAGCAGGCAAACGGCGGAACACTCTTCATAGACGAGGTCGGCTCCCTGCCCCTTGCCGCACAGACCAAGCTTTTGCAGTTCCTGCAAGACCGTCGTTTCAGCCGCCTTGGGAGCAACATCTTCCAAAACGCAAACATCCGGATTATCGCCAGCACCGGCAAGGACCTTGAAACCCTGATGCAGCAGGGGCTTTTCCGCGAAGACCTCTACTACCGCCTGAACATTTTCCAGATCAAGCTGCCGGAACTGTCCCAACGCAAGACGGACATTTTGCTTTTGGCGGACCATTTCATCGCCAAGATGAACCTGAAATACGGCAAGAAAATCCAGAGGCTCAGCACTCCCGCCATCGACATGCTCATGAGCTACCACTGGCCGGGCAACGTGCGGGAACTGGAAAACTGCATCGAGCACGCCTGCCTCGCCACCACAGACGTGAGCATCAACGCCTACGACCTTCCACCTACGTTGCAGACCGACGTTACCTCGGGCACGTCGCTCATTCCCGAAGGTCCGGCGTCGCTCTCCACGCTGCTTCGCTCCTACGAAAAAGAAATCCTGATGGAAGCCCTGCGCAAAAACAACGGGAACCTGAGCGCCGCCGGCCGCGACCTGCAGGTAAGCCCCCGCATGATGCATTACAAGGTGAACAAGTACGGCATCGAGGTAAAGGAATGAACAACGCTCGCGAAGTCCTGTCCAACCAGGACGGCCCTTTCAAGGATTTGGAAAAGCTGGTCCGCAGGTACGCCACCACCGAATACAAGAGGCCCATCGCCGGCCACACCCAAAAAGCTTTCGCCGACGCGGAACGTTTCATCGCAGACTTTTACATCAAAAGGTTCGCCCAGTCCGAAGGACCATCCCGCGCAACCCCACAGCCTGTCATTCTAGATTCAGGATGCGGCACCGGCGAAAGCACACAACATCTGGCAAGGCGCTTTCCGGACTGTCCCGTCATCGGCATCGACAAGTCCGCCATCCGCCTGGACAAGGCGGGCAGGGCCTTCGACACTGCTCAGTCCCGCGGCACCGAGGCGCGAAACGGCGACGCCCAGCAAGAAGCACCTAAAAACATTTTCTATGTCCGGGCAGAACTCATCGACTTTTGGCGGCTCGCTTTGGACAAGGTAACAAGCAGACAATGGGTCATTCCCTATCACGCTCTTTACTATCCCAATCCCTGGCCCAAGCAGAGCGAAGCGGGCAGGCGCTTCCACCTGCATCCCATATTCCCCACCCTGTTGCAGTTGGCGCAAGAAACGGAGTTGCGGACCAACTGGGAAATCTACGCATGGGAATTTGAACTGGCGGCGGGTATAGTCAAGGAGATCCCCGGTCAAGCCGGGGATGACAATGTAGTAGTGAAATCCGTTAGCTGCGAGGCTTTTTCGCCGAGGCAGCCCATCACCGCTTTCGAACGCAAGTACAAGAATGCCCGCCAGCAGTTGTGGCGGGTCTTGGTCCATCAATAATCAAAAAAATTAATTCCGTTCTTCCAGCCACTTCACGAAGGTGGGCACGTTCTTGGTGAACTGCACCCGCACATGGGAGTCCTGCAAAATCAGGAATTCCGTGAGACCGTATTTCTTGTCTTCGGCGCCCCAGTCATAGGTATAGCCCAGACGGGTCCAGGGGTAGCCCGTTTTCTTGACGTAGGCCTTTGCACGGCTGTCGTCAAACCAGCGCTTGAACGAAAGCTTGAACTCCTTGTCGTAGGTGTAGTCGTCAAAGCTTTCGTCGAATTTCAGCGTCATGGAATCCAGCTTTACGTCGGTCTGGTAAGCTGGACGCACCAGGTCCATGGGCTTCACCCACAAAGCAGAGAAATGGGTATACTTCGCGCTTGCACGAATTCCCAGCAGTTGCTTGAAGCGGACATCCCAATCCTTTACGCCAGCATTGTTCGACTTATACCAGGAATACAGTTCCTTTTCCGAAACTACCCATACTTCCTGCGACATGACCAACGTATCCGTATCGTAAATGTCAGGCCTATCGTGGAAGGTAATCACCAGCACATGGGTAGAATCCCTGTCCCAAGTCACTCCATCCGACTCCGGTGTGACAGTGACCAGCGGGTAAATCTCTTCTTGTTTCGCTTCAGCCGCATCGGCAATAGCCGCCTCGTATTTCACCTGCAGCAAGGAATCCGAATCCATGCCCGTCGATACGGTTCGCCCTCTCGGCGTCACCACTTCGCAGTAGGGAATCATGTGGAAGCCGGTGGCCACCTTATGCTTCTCGAAAAATTCAATGAGCAGGTCATCATTCTGGGTAAACAGCTTGTCCCCTTCCACAAAGGAAATCACCGTCTTGCAGAATCCCGATTCCGGCACCACCAGGCCCGACGCCCCGTCCTTGCGGGTAGTGTCCAGCACGAACTTGTGCTTGTCCTCGCCACAGGCGTATTCATAGTATTTCAGGGTTGCTACTCCAGGGCCCATCTCCTGCACAAAGAGGTTGTCCTGGTCTTCGCTATAAGCGGGTTTCACCAGCACCGTAGAATCTCCCAGCTGCATATACTGAGGGCTTGCCTCGCTGCAGTAGAAGGCGGGCTGCCTGAACACGCCGATAACACCCGACTTGTTCTTGAAAAATTCCGGGTCATCTACCTTGAGCCCACCAGCGCACCCCCAAAAAGAAAGGGCGACTGTCCCAACCAAAGCACTCAAAAAAATCCTTTTCATCACAGGTACAAGATAGCTATTCAATGACATTCCCTTGACTATACATCCAATTCTAAATAAAAAGAAACCCCGCGGTTTTACCCGCGGGATTCCTTTAAGCGTTTGATTAGCGATGAGTCCCAGGTGTTTTTCATTTTGCACGAAGCGCCATTATTTCACCTCAAAGCAAGCCATAGGCTTGCGAACTCATCACTCATAACCCACAACTCATTAGGCTTCTTCAGCCGGCTTTTCGGCAGCTTCGTCAGCAGCCTTCTCAGCCTTCTTCTTGGTACTCTTCTTCTTGGGGGCGGCGGCTTCACCGATGGTGGTGCCAGATTCGCCCGGCTTGTGAGAGTCCATCCAAGCCTTCAGCTCGGCGGATTCACGGTTCTTGAAGTAGTCCACCACAGAGAGGAAGATCTTGCGGTTGTTCTGGTCGATTTCGGTCACCACAGCCGGAACTTCGTCGCCAACCTTGAATGCATCAGCAGGAACCTTGATGTATTCAGCGGTGAGCTTGGAAACCGGGATGAAGCCTTCGATACCGTCGGCGAGCTCAACCACGACACCGCGGTCCAGCATGCGAACGATCTTGCCCTTCACTTCGGCGTCCACGGGGTATGTGGTTTCCACAGAATCCCACGGGTCTTCGGTGAGGTGCTTCATGGAGAGGGAAATACGACGCTTTTCCTTATCAACGGCGAGCACGACGCATTCCACCTTGTCACCCTTCTTGACCATTTCGTTCGGGTGAGTGATCTTCTTGGTCCAGGACATGTCGGAAACGTGGATGAGGCCATCAACACCTTCCTTGATTTCGACGAAGGCGCCGAAGGAAGCGATGTTGCGGATTTCACCAACCACGCGGGCACCCGGGGGAAGTTCAGTTTCGATAGAATCCCACGGGTCGCTTTCCAGCTGCTTCATGCCGAGAGAGATACGTTCTGCATCTTCTTCAACCTTGAGCACCACGGCTTCCACTTCCTGACCAACGGTGAGGATTTTGGACGGGTGCTTGACATGCTGGGTCCAGGACATTTCGGAAACGTGGATGAGGCCTTCGACGCCGCTATCCAGTTCAACGAATGCACCGTAATCGGTAATGGAAACAACCTTACCCTTAACGATAGCGCCTTCCGGATAACGTTCGGCGATATCCTTCCACGGATGGGGCTTAAGCTGCTTCATGCCCAGAGAAATGCGTTCCTTCTTGTCGTTGAAGTCGAGAACCATGACTTCAACTTCCTGACCCAGCTGGACCATTTCGGTGGGGTGGTTGATGCGCTTGTAGCTCATGTCGGTGATGTGGAGCAGGCCATCTACGCCGCCGAGGTCAATGAATGCACCGAAGTCGGTGATGTTCTTGACGATACCCTTGCGGACCTGACCCTTCTCGAGAGTTTCGAGCACGTCGCCACGCTGCTTGTTGCGTTCTTCTTCGAGAACCACACGGCGGGACACCACGATGTTCCTGCGGGCCTTGTTGACCTTGATAACCTTGAGGTCGAATTCCTGACCAATGAGGGCGTTGATGTCCGGGATCTGACGGAGGTCGATCTGGGAACCCGGCAAGAAGGCGTCGATGCCGAACAGGTCGACAACCACACCGCCCTT
>JAEDLI010000036.1 GCA_016295375.1 Fibrobacter sp.
CCGTGAAGGTGGCCGTACCGTTGGTGCTGGTTCCGTAACCGAAATCATCAAGTAATCAGGATTAAAAATGCCTAGAGAACTCATCGTGCTCGAATGCACAGAATGCAATCAGCGCAACTATGATTGCGACAAGAACAAGCGTCTTCACCCCTCCCGCGTGGAGTACAAGAAGTACTGTCGGTTCTGCCGCAAGCATACCGTTCACAAGGAATCCAAGTAAGGAATTCGGAATAGGTCGGTAGCTCAATTGGTAGAGTCACGGTCTCCAAAACCGTTGGTTGGGGGTTCGAGTCCCTCCCGACCTGCTCGCTTCCTCAGGAGTCATTATGCGTAAGATCCAGCAATATGTGAAAGAGTCTATCCAGGAATTGAAGAAGGTCACCTGGCCTACTTGGGAAGAACTTAAAGGATCAACTCTCGTGGTGATGCTCTTCAGTGTCATTATGGGTTGCTATATTGCCGGTCTCGATGTTGGCCTCTCTTGGGTTATCGACAAGATTATGGGGAGGGGCTAGCATGAAACGCTGGTATGCCATCCATACCTTCTCGGGTCAAGAAAACAACATTAAAAAGCACATCGAGCAGATGATTGAGCGCGAAGGCGTTCAAGAAAAGTTCGGCCAGATTATCGTACCGACGCGTGAAGTGGTCAGCAATGTCCGCGGCAAGCGTCGTACTTCTGTTCAGAACCTGTTCCCTGCTTACATCATCATTGAAATGGAGCTGGACGAGCTCACCCAGCACCTGGTGTCGACCATCAATGGCGTCACCCATTTCGCCGGAATGACCCGCACAAGCCGGGTTCCCATTCCGCTTCAACAGAGCGAGGTCGATCGCCTTCTGGGGGTCAATCCTGAAGACACCATCGAAGGCGAGATCCAAATCCCGTACACTATTGGCGATAATGTCTGCATCAAGGAAGGTCCTTTCAAGGGCTTTGTGGGCGTCGTAGATGAGATTATGGAAGACAAGACCAAGATCAAGGTCATGGTTTCTGTTTTCGGTCGTTCTACGCCTGTGGAACTCGGCTTCAACCAAGTCGAATCCACTGACGCTTAATGGTACGGTTTTTGCAACGGAGATAACACAGTGGCAAAGAAAATCACAGGTTATATTAAGCTCCAGATTCCCGCCGGCGCCGCTAACCCGGCTCCCCCGGTAGGTCCCGCCCTTGGTCAGAAGGGTGTGAACATCATGGAGTTCTGCAAGCAGTTTAACGCTAAGACCCAGAACGACAAGGGAATGATTATCCCGGTCGTCATTACGGTCTATGCGGACAAGAGCTTTACCTTCATCACGAAGGTATCGCCGGTCCCGGCCCTCATCAAGAAGGCTGCCGGAATCGAGAGTGGCTCTGGTGAACCCAACCGTAAAAAGGTTGCAAAGATCACCAAGGCCCAGGTCCAGGATATCGCCCAAAAGAAGATGCCGGATCTAAACACAATCGACCTCGAAGCCGCTATGCGCATGGTTGCGGGCACTGCTCGTTCCATGGGCGTCGAAGTGGTTGACTGAGGCAGGTAATTCACCGTTACGTATCTGACAGGAAAATTTCATGTTCAGAGGAAAAAAATACAAGAAGGTTGCAGAAGCTTTCGACCGTAACAAGGCTTATGGTCTGAGCGAAGCAATCGAAATCCTAAAAAAGTCCGAGGTGAAGTTCGACCAGACGGTCGAAGTGCACTTTAACCTCGGTGTGGACCCAAAACATTCCGACCAAGTGGTTCGTGGCACGGTTGTGCTGCCGCATGGTACCGGTCGTCAGGTCCGCGTTCTCGTGTTCTGCAAGGACAACAACATTGAAGTTGCAAAGAACGCAGGCGCTGACTATGCTGGCGGTGCTGACTTGGTTCAGAAGATACAGGAAGGATGGCTGGAATTCGATTCCGTCGTTGCTACTCCCGACATGATGCCGGTGATTAGTAAGGTCGCTCGTGTTCTTGGTCCTCGTGGTATGATGCCTTCTCCCAAGGCCGGTACGGTGACCGTTAACGTCGCCCAGACCGTTAAGGAACTGAAGGCCGGTAAAATCCAGTACCGCGTTGACAAGGGCGCCAACGTCCACGCTCCTGTAGGCAAGCTCTCCTTCAGCGTCGAACAGCTGGCTGAAAACGCCAAGACCGTTATCGACTCTGTGGTTAAGAACAAGCCCCAGTCTTCTAAGGGCACATACATCAAGAGCCTCACTCTGACGGCTACGATGGCCCCGGGCATTAAACTTGATATGGCATTGACACGCTAGGAGGCACCATGAAAGCTGTAGTTAAAAAACAACAGACCGTGGACGCTCTCGTTGAATCCTTCAAGGACGCCACCGCCGTCTATCTGCTCAATTTCCAGGGCATCACTGTCGAAAAGGACAATGCCCTGCGTAAGGCTCTCGCTGCAAAGGGCGTTAAGTACCACGCTGTGAAGAACACTCTTCTGAAGCGCGTGCTCGCAGCCCTTAAGGTTGAAGGTCTCGACGACCAACTGACCGGAGCTACTTCCGTGATGGTTGGCTTCGAAGAAGATCCTCTTCTGCCTGCCCGCGAAATTGAAGCATTCCACAAAGCAAATCCTGATTTCTTGGTCGCCAAGAGCATTTACCTCGACGGTAAGCCCATGCCTGGCTCCGAAGTCGTGAACCTCGCTAAGATTCCTGACCGTAAGGGCATGATTGCTATGATTGTCTCTATGGCTCTTGGTCCTGGCTCCACGATTGCCGGTCAAATCAAGACCCTCCAGGAAAAGCTGGAAAAAGAATCGGGTTCCGAAGCCGCAGCTCCTGAAGCTGCCGCAGCACCGGAAGCTTAACAACAAACCACAAACCAAAACTTTTAAACGGAATAATCGGAGAAACACATCATGGCAACTGATATCAAGGCACTGGGCGATCAAATTGTTGGTCTTACCCTTCTCGAAGCCAAGGCTTTGGCTGACTACCTCAAGGAAACTCACGGCATCGAAGCTGCTGCCGGTGGCGCCGTCGTAATGGCCGCCGCTGCTGCCGCTCCTGCTGAAGAGAAGACCGAATTCGACGTGATCCTCGTCGAATGCGGCGCTCAGAAGATGAACGTCCTTAAGGAAGTTCGCGCTATCACCGGTCTCGGCCTCGCCGAAGCCAAGAAGGTCGTCGAGACTGCTAACAGCGTCATCAAGGAAGCCGCTCCCAAGGCCGACGCCGAAGCTCTCAAGAAGAAACTCGAAGAACTCGGAGCAAAGGTTACCCTTAAGTAATGCTCTCAGTTCTTTGAACTGCTCTTGCCAATCGCCTGCACGTAAGTGCGGGCTTTTGGTGTTTTTATCTAATCAGGCCTTTCACCGGATGAGGTATTTCTAATGACAACGGAGCGAAAGAGTTATTCCTCCAACAGATTCCAGCTGGAACTTCCGTACTTGATCGAAGTCCAGAAGGCATCGTACGAGCAATTCCTTCAGGCCAACATTCCTCAAGAAAAGAGGATGAAAGTCGGTCTGGAGCGGGTCTTCCAGGACATCTTCCCGATTACGGACCAGAACGGTCTCTATTCCCTGGAATACGAAAAATACTATTTCGGCATCCCGAAATACAGCATCCCTGAATGTCGCGAGCGCGGGCTCACCTACAGCATGGAGCTCTACGCTACGCTGGCCCTCCGCATTTTCGAAAAAGATGGCGAAGACCGCAAGCTGAAGGAAGAAGTCAAGAACGACGTCTTGATTTGCGAACTCCCCATCATGACCGAAAACGGCACCTTTATTGTGAACGGCGCCGAACGCGTGGTTGTGTCTCAGCTGCACCGCTCTCCCGGTGTGAGCTTCGACGAAGAAGTGCAGCCCAACGGTCGTTCCGACTACAAGAGCCGTATTATTCCGCACCGCGGCGCTTGGGTGGAATTCAACACCGAAGGTGACATCCTTTACCTGATTATCGACCGCAAGAAAAAGCTTGCGGCTACCGCCATGCTCAGAAGCATCGGTTTCGAGACCACTCAGGATATCTTGAACCTGTTCTACAAGAAGACCGAAGAAGTCTCCGTGCAGGACCTGGCCAACGAACTTGACGAAAACGGCAAGTCCGTGCTTATCGACCGTATCATCTTCAACGACGTGGTGGATTCTTCTACCGGTGAAGTGATTGTCGAGGCCAACACCGTTATCGACGACAAGAAGCTGGAATGCTTGCTCGAAAACAAGGTGGACAAGGTCGTTCTCCTCTCCAAGGAAGAAGAAAACTTGCTTATCCACTACACCCTGGCTGCCGACAAGACCAAGTCCAAGGGTGAAGCACTCCGCGCTATTTACTCGGTAACCCACCAGCAGCAGGACGAAGCTCCTAACGACGAAGCTGCTCGCCTTTACTTTGAAGGCCTGTTCCTGAACGACCCCCGCAAGTATGACTTGGGCGAGGTGGGCCGTTACCGCTTGAACAACAAGGTTTACACCTCCGAAATCCAGGGCATCCTCAAGAACGTCTCTGAACAGTTCAACATTCAGGACCTGAAGATCCCGAGCCTCTCTACCATGACCATGAGCAAGGCCGATTTCCTTGCTATTATCGAATACATGGTGGGCCTCTATGACGGAGCCTCCGGATACGCCCTGGACGATATCGACCACTTGGGCAATCGCCGCACCCGTTCCGTGGGTGAACTTTTGGCGGGCCAGATTTCCGTGGGTCTTTCCCGTATGTCTCGCGTCATCCGCGAGAACCTTTCTCTCCATTCCGACGAAGAACAGACCACTCCTCGTGACTTGGTGAACACCCGCATGGTGTCCTCCGTGGTCCAGTCCTTCTTCGGTTCTTCTCAGCTTTCCCAGTTCATGGACCAGATGAACCCGCTTTCTGAGCTCACTCACAAGCGTCGTCTCTCTGCTCTCGGTCCCGGTGGCCTTTCTCGTGAGCGCGCCGGCTTCGAAGTTCGTGACGTTCACTACACCCACTATGGCCGTATGTGCCCCATCGAGACTCCCGAAGGTCCGAACATCGGTCTTATCAACTCCCTGGCTTCTTTCGCCGTGGTGAACCACTTCGGCTTTATCGAGACCCCGTACCGTATCGTGGGCCTTGTGGAATTTGCCGATGCCAATGGCAACAAGTGCATGTTCCCCGAAGAAAAGTGGCACTTCGGCATCTTCAAGGGCTTTGTCCATGACCCCCACCTGTTCGTGCAGCTGGAACTCTCCAAGAAGGAGATGGACGATGTCCGCATGAACCTGGACAACCGCCAGCGCGACCTGTTCGGCAGCTTTGTGAACAAGGTGTTCCAGATCAAGGACGCCGAAGGCAACGTTTCTTACTGCAAGAACGGCTTTGTGCTGGACAGCTTTGACGGCAAGCCCGACTATGTGCAGAAGGGCTCTGCGGTTGAACAGATTGTTTCTGACTTTATCACTTACTTGACCGCCGACGAAGAAGATTCCTTCAAGGTGGCTCCGGCTTCTACCGAGCTCACCGACGACAACCGTTTCAAGGAAGAATACGTTATCGTCCGCGACAAGAGCGAATACCCCCACCTGCTCCGTCAGGACAGCATCGAAATCGGCGATACCGAAACGGACCACATCGACCTTATGGACGTGGCCCCGATGCAGATTGTGTCCGTGGCCGCAGGCCTTATCCCGTTCCTCGAACACGACGACGCCAACCGCGCCTTGATGGGTTCCAACATGCAGCGCCAGGCCGTGCCTCTGCTCCGTGCCGAAGCTCCCGTGGTGGGAACCGGCCTCGAACGCCGCGCCGCTCTCGACTCGGGTACGGTTGTGCGCGCCAAGCACGACGGCAAGGTGACCTTCGTGGACGCCCGCACCGTGACCGTGCAGCGTGGCAACATGGTGAACGGCAATTTCGAGCCTCTCACCGGCCTCGGCGAAAACTTCGAATTCCTCGGCAAGGATCCTATCGACAATTACGTGCTCCGCAAGTTCGAGCGCTCTAACCAGGATTCCTGCATCAACCAGAAGCCTATCGTGAATGTGGGCGATTTCGTCAAGGCGGGCGACGTGCTGGCCGACGGCGTTTCTACCGACCACGGCGAACTGGCTCTGGGTAAGAACATCTTGATTGGCTTCCTCCCCTGGAACGGTTACAACTACGAAGACGCCGTTATCATTTCCGAAGAGCTCGCCATCAAGGATACCTTTACATCCATCCATATCGAAGAATACGAGCTGGAAGTTCGCGACACCAAGCGCGGCCCCGAAGAGCTCACTCGTGAAATCCCCAACGTGGGCGAAGATGCGCTCCGTAACCTGGACGAAAACGGCGTGATTCGCGTAGGTGCCGAAGTCAATGCCGACGATATTCTGGTGGGTAAGGTGACGCCCAAGGGCGAAACGGAACTCACTCCGGAAGAACGCCTGCTCCGCGCCATCTTCGGCGAAAAGGCCGGCGATGTCCGCGATTCTTCTCTCAAGGCTCCTCCGGGAATGAAGGGCGTGGTGCTTGAAACCCGTGTCTTCAGCAAGAAGGACAAGTCCGACAAGAAGAGCAAGGAAAAGGATGCGGAAATGATCGATGAAATCCGCTCCAATTTCCAGACCCAGATCGACAAGATTAAGGCCTCTTGCCGCGAACACCTGTTCGAACTCCTGGCTGGCAAGGCCGCCGGCAAGGTGATGGACAACGAAACTCACGAACTCTTGATTCGTGAAGGCCAGATTTACAACGAACAGAACCTCGCCATGCTGGACGTGACCAAGGTTTCTCCGGCTTCCACCTTCGTGACAGGCGACGACGAGCTCCAGGAAATGGTGCTCTCCCTGGTGCTGGTGGCCCGCGACAACCTCGATACCCTGACCCGCACCATGGAAAAGGAAATCGACAAGGTCACCAAGGGCGACGAACTCAAGCCCGGCGTTCTCAAGAGCGTCAAGGTCTATATCGCCAAGAAGCGCTGCCTCTCCATCGGTGACAAGATGGCCGGTCGTCACGGTAACAAGGGCGTGGTCTCCAAGATTGTGCCTGTGGAAGACATGCCGTTCACCGAAGACGGTCGCCCCCTCCAGATTCTTCTGAACCCCCTGGGCGTGCCTTCTCGTATGAACATCGGTCAGGTGCTCGAAGTCCACTTGGGCTGGGCTGCAAAGACCCTCGGCTTCAAGGTTTCTACCCCCGTGTTCGACGGTGCCAAGTTCGAAGACATTTGCAAGGAACTGGAAAAGGCTTACCAGAAGAACCCCATTGTCAACTACGAAATGGATCCGGACAACAACAAGATTATCGGTAAGGCCAAGCTCTATGACGGCCGCACCGGTGAAGCCTTCTTGAACCCGGTCACCATCGGTTACATGTACTACCTGAAACTCGGTCACTTGGTGGACGACAAGATCCACGCCCGTTCTATCGGTAGCTACGCCCTTGTGACGCAGCAGCCTCTGGGCGGTAAGAGCCAGTTCGGTGGCCAGCGCTTCGGTGAAATGGAAGTGTGGGCTATGGAAGCTTATGGTGCCGCTTACACCCTGCAGGAACTGTTGACGGTCAAGTCCGACGACGTGACGGGACGTTCCATGGTCTATGACGCCATCGTCCACGGCAAGAACACTCCGAAGCCGGGTATCCCCGAATCCTTCAACGTGATGATTCGCGAAGTTCATTCTTTGGGTCTTGACATCGAGACCACTGGAGATAGGTAATATGTCTGAAGAAATGATTGAACAGACTGAAAATACTGGCGATATTTCCATACATCTCGCCGCTCCGGACCTGATCCGTTATTGGTCGTATGGTGAAGTGACCAAGCCGGAAACCATCAACTACCGCTCCTTCAAGCCCGAACGCGACGGTCTTTTCTGCGAAAAGATTTTCGGACCTGTCAAGAACTGGGAATGTAACTGCGGCAAGTTCAAGCGCGTGCGCTACAAGGGCGTTATCTGCGACCGTTGCGGCGTTGAAGTGACCCACTCCAAGGTGCGTCGCGAACGCATGGGTCATATCGAGCTCTCCATTCCTCTGGCCCACACCTGGTTCGTGAGAAACCAGCCTTGTGTTATCGGTGCTCTTTTGAACCTGAACACCAAGGACCTGGAACACGTCATTTACTACGAAAAGTACGTAGTGATCGACCCGGGTGACACCGACCTGGAAGAACGTTCCCTCATCGATGAAACCCAGTATCAGGACCTGGTTGCCGAAGGCCGTAAGTTTGACGCCAAGATGGGCGCTTCTGCCATCAAGCAGTTGCTGGACCGCCTTGACCTGACCAAGCTTTCCGAAGAACTCCGCCTGCAGGCCACCTCCAAGTCCAAGACCAAGCGCGACGAGTCCGTAAAGCGCCTGAAGATTGTGGAAGCTTTCAAGAAATCCCAGATGGAAAGCTTCCGTAGTTACTACAACAACCCCGATGGCTCCAGGGATTCTGGCAAGGCTTGGCTCAAGGGCCTCGCCGAGGCCGTGGCCGAATTCAAGGCCGACTACGAATCCAAGCACGACAACTTTGTGCTGGCCGACGCCTACGAGGAATTCCGCAACAAGTACAAGAACGAAGCCAAGCTGCTGGCCAACCAGCCTTCTTGGATGATTCTCGATGTGCTTCCGGTGATTCCGCCTGACCTGCGTCCCCTGGTTCCGCTGGAAGGCGGCCGTTTTGCCACCTCCGACCTGAACGAACTTTACCGCCGTGTCATCAACCGTAACAACCGCTTGAAAAAGTTGATTGACATCCGTGCTCCTAACGTAATTTTGTGCAACGAAAAGCGCATGCTGCAAGAGGCCGTGGACCAGCTGTTCGACAGCGGTCGCCGCAGTGCCCGTGCAGGTGGCGCCCGTCCGCTGAAGAGCCTCGCCGAACTGTTGAAGGGTAAGCAGGGCCGCTTCCGTATGAACCTCCTCGGTAAGCGTGTGGACTACTCCGGCCGTTCCGTGATTGTGGTTGGGCCGGAACTGAAGATGCACCAGTGCGGTCTTCCGAAGCGCATGGCTTTGGAACTGTACAAGCCCTTTATTATCCAGCGCCTTGAAGAAGACGGTATCGTCTATACCCTCAAGTCCGCCAAGAAGTACGTGGACGCCGAACGCCCCGAAGTGTGGGACATCCTCGAAGAAATCATCGAGGACCACCCGGTGATGCTGAACCGTGCTCCGACGCTGCACCGCTTGGGTATCCAGGCCTTCTATCCGAAACTGATCGAAGGTAATGCCATCCGCCTGCACCCCCTCGTCTGTACCGCTTTCAACGCGGACTTCGACGGTGACCAGATGGCCGTGCACCTCCCGCTGTCTTTCGAGACCCAGCTGGAATGCCGCGTGCTCATGCTTTCTTCCAATAATATCCTGCACCCCGCTTCCGGTCAGCCTATCGCTGTGCCGGGCCAGGACATCGTGCTCGGTCTGTATTACCTGACCAAGCCCCGTCCGGGTCGCAAGGGCGAAGGCATGCACTTCTACGACCCCGCCGAAGCTGTTCGTGCTTACGAAAACGGTGTCGTCGATCTGAACGCCAACGTTTACCTGCGTCTCCCCGCCGGTCGCAAGATCTACATGGGCGCCCTGGAAAAGGATGCCGTATGCCTGCGTGAAACCGCCGACGACAATGGCAATATCGAAGTTTCCGTCAAGGCTGGTGAAAAGATTAAGTTCCTCACCCTGACAGACGTGAACGTGATCAAGACCACTGTCGGTCGTATCATCTTTAACGAATTTGTTCCCAAGGAGCTGGGCTATGCCAACGAAACCTTCGGCAAGAAGGTGATTGCGAAGTCCATCGACGATTTGTACCGCCGTACCGGTAACCGCGTGACCGTGGATTACCTGGACGACCTGAAGGCCAACGGTTATCAGTGGGCGACCCGCGCCGGTTCTTCTGTGGCTATCGCCGAAATGGTGATTCCCGAAGAGAAGCAGGCCATGCTGGATGCCGCCACTGAAAAGGTGAACCAGATTCGCGGCCTCTACGAAGACGGCGTGATTACCGACGGCGAACGCTATAACCAGATTATTGACGTGTGGTCCCGTACCACGACGGATGTGGCCAACAAGCAGTGGGATTTGCTTTCCCGCGACCGTGACGGATTCAACCCCGTCTACATGATGGCAGACTCCGGTGCTCGTGGTAGCCGTGAACAGATTAAGCAGCTGTCCGGTATGCGCGGTCTGATGCAGAAGCCAATCAAGCAGCTGGGCGGTCAGGAAGTTATCGAGAACCCGATTAAGTCCTGCTTCCGCGAAGGCCTGAACGTGATGGAATACTTCATTTCGTCTCACGGTGCTCGTAAGGGTCTGGCCGATACCGCTCTGAAGACTGCTGACGCCGGTTACCTTACTCGCCGTCTCGTGGACGTGGGTCAGGACCTGGTGGTCACCGAAGCCGACTGCGGAACCAAGGAAGGTATCGAAGTGTCCGCCTTCAAGGACGGTGACGATACCGTGATTCCTTTGGAAGAACGTCTGCTGGGTCGTGCTCCGATTGAAGATATCAAGCACCCCGTGACCGGCGAAGTGATTGTGAAAGCCGGTGAACTGGTGACCGAACGCGACCTGCCGAAGATCAGCGCTTCCGGTCTGGAACACATCACCATGCGTTCCGTGCTTACTTGCGAATCTCGCACCGGTGTTTGCGCCAAGTGCTATGGCCGTATGCTTGCCTCTGGTCGTCCTGTTGACCTGGGCGAGGCCGTGGGCGTGCTTGCCGCTCAGTCTATCGGTGAACCGGGTACTCAGCTTACGCTGCGTACCTTCCACATCGGTGGTGCATCTTCCCGTCTGACTGTTGAAAACAACAAGAAGGCGACTGTAGATGGCCGTGTGGAACTGGAACAGGTGGAAACCGTTGATCACGAAGGCCAGAAGGTGGTGGTAAGCCGCATGGGCGAACTGGTGATCTTCGATACCACAGGTATTAACAAGGGTCGTTACCAGATTCCTTATGGCGCCATCTTGAAGGTTGCTAACAACGATTCTGTCCAGAAGGGACAGGAAATGTTCGAATGGGATCCGTATAACAGCCCCATTATCAGTAACGTGTCCGGTACCATCAAGTTCATGGACTTGGTGGAAAACGCTACGTTCCGCGTCGAAAAGGACGAAGTGACCGAAGTCGAAACCTGGATTGTCATTAGCGACAAGCGCGGCAAGCGCCGCCCCGCTATCAGCATCGTGGATGCGGGCAACAACAAGGTCGGCCACTTTATGCTTCCCGACGGAGCTATTTTGACTGTCAAGGACGGGGATTCCGTGACCATCGGTCAGACCGTGGCCAAGCTCCCCCGTGCCGCAGGTAAGACCCGCGATATTACCGGTGGTCTTCCCCGCGTGGCCGAACTCTTCGAAGCTCGCTGCCCGAAGAACAAGGCCTTTATCGCTCCTATGGACGGTCTCGTTTCTTACGGCGACGATGTCCGTGGAAACCAGAAGGTTATTATTCAGATGGACGACAAGAAGGAGGAAGTGCTGGTTCCCCATGGCGTGCATCTGGCGGTCAATGAAGGTGACCGTGTCCGTGCTGGTCAGAAGATTAGCGAAGGTAGCGTGGACCCCCACGATATCCTCGACGTTCTTGGACCCGAAGATGTCCAGCGCCATTTGGTGAACGAAATCCAGGCCGTTTATCGCCTGCAAGGTGTGGCTATCGCAGATAAGCACATCGAATGTATCGTGCGCCAGATGATGCGTAAGGTTCGCATCGAGGATTCCGGGGACTCTGAACTGCTTCCGGGCGAAGAAATCTCCAAGGCACGTCTTCGCGCCATCAACGACCAGTTGATTGCGGCTGGCAAGACGCCGGCGACCTTTACGCCGATGCTCCTTGGTATCACGAAGGCTTCCCTCGCGACAGACAGCTTCATCTCTGCCTGCTCGTTCCAGGAAACCACCAAGATCCTTACCCGCGCCTCCATCGAAGGAAGTGTGGACCCGCTCATGGGTCTTAAGGAAAACGTGATTATGGGTCGTCTGATTCCGTGCGGAACCGGTGCCCGCCACCTGAGGAACGTCCAGGTGGTCGATGCCGATGCCGAAATGGAAGAAAGGAAACGCTTGCAAGCGGTACAGGCCGAACACTATAGCACCGATAGCGCCATCCAGATGCTGGATAACGAAATCGGCATTTCCGACGAGGAAGAAGGCGAGTAATTCGGTCCAGTACTTGAAAACTTTGGAAAAAAAACTATATTTGCACTCCAAAATCTAGGAGATTAATAGTGCCTACTATTCAACAGCTCGTCCGTAACGGACGCGAACAAATCAGCAACAAGACCGCTTCCGTGGCCTTGAAGTCTTGCCCGCAAAAGCGTGGCGTCTGCACCCGTGTGTACACCAGCACCCCGAAGAAGCCGAACTCCGCTCTTCGTAAGATTGCCCGTGTGCGCTTGTCCAACAAGATGGAAGTGACCGCCTACATCCCTGGCGAAGGTCACAACCTTCAGGAACACTCCATCGTGCTCATCCGCGGTGGTCGTGTGAAGGACCTTCCCGGTGTCCGTTACCACATCATCCGTGGCGCCCTGGATACCCAGGCCGTCAATGGCCGTCAGAACGGCCGTTCCAAGTATGGTGTCAAGAAAAAAGGTGCCGCTCCGGCCAAGAAGTAAGGAAGTAGAATATGTCTAGAAGAAGAAAGGCTCTCCATCGCTCTATCCTCCCGGATCCGCGTTACAAGTCCACTCTCGTTACCGAGCTGGTGGGCGTAGTGCTCAAGCAGGGCAAGAAGACCATCGCTGAACAGATTGTCTATACCGCTCTCGAAAAGCTCGGCCAGAAGCTCGAAGGTCCCGAGACTCCCCTCGAGAAGTTCGAAATCTGCCTCGACAACATCAAGCCCAAGGTGGAAGTGAAGTCCCGCCGCGTGGGTGGTGCCAACTACCAGGTTCCTATGGAAGTTGCCCCGGACCGCGCCAAGGCTCTCGCCCTCCGCTGGCTCCTCGATGCCGCCCGTAACCGTAACGAAGCCAATATGGCTGACCGCCTGGCTGCCGAACTGGTTGCCGCCAAGAACGGCGAAGGCAACGCTGTCCGCAAGAAGAACGACACGCACAAGATGGCCGAAGCCAACAAGGCTTTCGCCCACTTCCGTTTCTAATTCTTGTTTAGCACAGAATTATCCTAGAGGAAGGCTCGCTGTAAACAGCGAGCCTTTTCTGTTTTGTGCAGTTAGGGTTTGCCGGAACACACACGTAGACTAAAATTCTAAAACGGAGTTGCCTTTTTTGTTCCATTTAGGGCGTTTAAAACCGAACAACGCAAATAGTCGGACTTTTATTTCATTTGTACACAACGGGATTTATCTTTGCGGTAAAGGGTAAAAACAAAACACTATGGGAGTGAAAATAAAAAAAACACCTGAAATCCTTTGCCGGCATTTTGGCATCTGCCGCTTGCCTTGGCGCATTCGCGACCACCACATCGATGGCTGCAGAAACCTACGCGGGAACCTCCTTTGACGAAAACGGAGCCTATTACGGTCCGGATTGCGACAAGGATAAAAACTATTCCGGTGCTTATTACACGGGTAATTACGAAAGCCCGTTCAAAAAGGTTTTGGGCAAGACCGATGCCGAAATTCAGGAAAAGATGGATGCCCTTTGGAATCATTACTTTAAGGGTGATGATAATTCCAAGGTTTATTATGACAGGGGTAGCGAAGCCTACATCAAGGACATCAACAACAACGACGTCCGTTCCGAAGGCATGTCTTACGGCATGATGATTGCCGTGCAGACGGGTCACAAAGAAGAATTCGACAAGCTCTGGAACTGGGCGAAGAACCACATGTGGCACAAAAGTGGCGGCTGGGACGGCTATTTCGTATGGCAGCGTAACGACAGCGGTACTGGTGGCGATGACAACTGCGCACCTGATGGCGAAATGTACTTTATGATGTCTTTGCTTTTCGCAGCCAACCGCTGGAACGACAGCAAGTACATGGAAGATGCCCAGTACATCTTGAAAAAGATGTGGGACAACGGCCAGCATAGCCTTTTCAATCCGCAGGAACAGTATACGCAGGGCGAAGCCGGTGCAAATGCGGTTGCGGCCATGGCTTTGATTAACGATTCCAAATACGATGCCGCCGTCAAGAAAAACTTGGAGTTGGCATGGGATACTAAGTTCATGACCGGTCAGTACCGCTACTACGATGTCCTGGTGCATTACCTTGCCATGCTCCACTTGAGCGGCACCTTCAAGATTTGGAAGCCGAAGCCGACTGTCGAATCTGAAGAAAAGACCATTAACGAAACCGAAATCAACGGCGTGACCTATAATGACGGCGACAAGGTTGATTACTTCGAAGATTGCAAGCTTTACAAGGCTACAATCGCCAAGAAGTCTGCCCCGGATCCGGATTCGACCGTTACGAATCCTGATTCCACCGTTACCAACTCGGATTCTACGATTGCAATTCGTACAACCGTTGCCTTGAACAATAATGTTCGCGTGTGGTCCACCAACAGCGCAATCGTTATTGAAAACGCACCGGCAGGCACCAAGTATACGGTCACTGATCTCAACGGTCGCGTGCTGACTGCATCGAAGACTGCGACTTCGACCCAGGAAGTCCGCCTTGCCAAAACGGGCCCGATGCTTGTCATTGTCGGCAACAAGGCATACAAGGTCGTGAAATAGTAAAGTTCCTGCTTAAGCCTAGAACTTAAAAAATCTCGAAAGGAAAACCTTCCGGGACTTTTGCTTTTGTGGATTGGTTATTTCTGTATGTGGAGCCTGTATACGCCTTGCATGTGGGTGTTGGGTGCGTCAATGGCGTGGACGCCCGGGGTAAAGTGCTGTACGGAGCTTTGCCATAAAATGCGGCCCTGGTAGTCGAACTGTACGACGCTTGCCTTTATGGTCTTGCTTGTTTGCATGTAGAGCTTGCCGTCTTGCAGGCGAAAGGAGTTGCCGGTGGCCCTCCCGGTAGGCTTGATGCCCGTGTTACCGCTGTCGGGGTCTGCGGCTTTCATCTTCGCGATGCCGGCCTTCCAAGCGTCAACGGCGGCCTGCGAAGTGTTGAGTGCCCAGTCGCCTTCGTTCGCTTCCTTGCTCTGGCTGAACCACATCACCGCGAATACGCGTGAGAAGTCCGTGGCAAAATGCTCGAACATGTCGGTGATCCATTCGGCCTTGTTTCCGCCGAGTTCGGAGCTGGAAATTTCGGCGATGAAGAGCGGCTTGTCGATGTTCGCGAGCGCGTTGTACGCCTTCTTGAAGACCTGCGAGAACGTCTGCCAGCTGGACCAGCTCTGGCATTTGCCCCAGTTGTAGCCGTCGATGGAGATGTAGTCCACGTACTCGTCGCCGGGGTAGTTGCCCGTGAGCGTGGTTCCGCTGCCATGGTTCGAGGCGTTGGTGGTCCATACCCACTTGACATTTTCGACATTTTCTTCGCGGAATATTTTCACGATGTGGCGGAAGGCTTCGGCCACATTTGCGTCGGTGTTGCCGGCTCCTTCTTTACCCACGCCCCAGTCGTACCAGTCGCCGTTTGCCTCGTGGAGGGGCCTGAGCCAGATTTCTTCGCCGTATTTCTTGACGCCCTTGGCGTAGTCGCGGATGTATTCGTCAGCTTTGCCGTCGACCAGGTCCTGGGCGTTGTAGCCGTTTGCCATCCAGGTGACCACCAGCGTGGAGCCGTTGTCTTTGGCGACGTTCGCATACTCTTCGGTCGCATTCCAGTCGTTGATGTCGAAAAGTGCAAAGTAGCTGATCAGGTCGAGGTGCGTGCCCTGCAAGTCCTGGAACGCCTGCACATTCTGCTGTGTGGGCTGCGGATACTGACCCGGGCCACCGACCCATGCGCCGACTTGGAATGCCATGGCCGCGACAGGTGCGACACACATAGAGAAGAATAGTTTCTTGTTCATATAAACCCCGATTGGTGTTAAACGCCGGTGATGTTGTTTTACGTTTTTAAAGATATGTTCGGGATTTTGCGAAAGACGTTTTAATTGTTTATATTTATACTAAAGTGTATCTAGTGTTATGACGGAGGCCTGATGACTGTTGATGAATTTTGCAAGTGGATAGAATCGTCCGGATTCAAGGACGGTGCAAGGCTTCCATCTGTGCGCAAGGTTGCTGCGTCGCAGGGGGCTTCGACCTTTACCGTTTTCCAGGCGTATAAGCGCCTGGTAGAACAAGGCAAAATCTACGGAGAGCACGGCAACGGCTACTTTTGGGGCAAGAAGCCCGAAATTGTGGTAGATGCAAGCGAGCACGAGACTGAACGCTTGGAGCGCCTGCTTTTGGAAGACTGGAAATCCGGCAAGATTTCGGTAGACAGTACGCTACCGTCAATAAAGGACTTGTGCTCGGTTTACAGGACCACGTCGGGTTCCATGAGCCGAACCCTTGAAATGCTGCGTGAAAGGGGAGTGCTTGACCGCAAGGGCCGCGGGCGTTACTACTTCAAGAATACAAGGTCGTCTGCGGTCAACTTGAAGGAAATCCTCTTGATTATGCGTTGCAATCCGAATGGGGATTTTAACGGGCTTGGCGAACGCGAACTGACGTTCATGCAGAAGGTTTATGCCGAGGCGCGTCGCAACAAACTTAAAGTCAAGGCGCTTGGGTACTATGAAAATGAGGGGCTTTTTTTAGATGCCGCCGGAAACCGGGTCAGGCTGGAGGACTGTGGCGATTGCTTTGGTGCCGTCGTTTCGACGATGCTGGTGTTCAATATAAGCAAACTCTTTGCGCTTCTCGCCTGCACGCGGTTCCCTATTTCGGTTTGGTGGGAGCACCCGCTGTACGATATTCCCCGCGCGTTGAAAAAAGAAAAACGCTACGCGTTCTTCAATTTGGCCTTTGGCGATTTCCCGGGACGTGCCGTGGGGCGGTTTCTAAAAGAGAAGGGAATGGAGCGTGTCGCCTTTATTTCGCCTTACCACATGAGCATGTGGTCGAGGGACCGTCTGAAAGGACTCAAGGAGGTGGGGCTCGATGTAGTCGAGGCGACCGATGCCTCGCATGCGAGCCATTTTGATTTTATGCAGGAGAAAGGGGCGTACGAACTTTTCAGCCGTATTTTGCTTAAGCTGGTGAAAGAGATTCCGCCTGTAGATGCGTGGGTCGTGTCAAACGACAGGGTAGGGGTGGAACTTTTGTCGCTCGTGGAGCAGGGCAAGCTCAAGCGCCCGCCTTACATGGTGTCGTTCGATAATTCCAACGACAGCTACCGCAACCGCCTGGATTCCTTTGAGTTCAGCCTCGATGCCCTTGCCGAGCAGTCCGTGTTTCACTTGGTATCCCCTGGAGTTACTTTGTATAAAAAAGACGATTTTAGGGAACTTTCGGGGCATGTCGTGGAAAAATAAGCCTTTTTTCTTGGATTTTGTATGTTATATTTATAAACGTGCAACGTGATTCGGGGAATAGGTTGATGGGTGGATTGAAGCTTCTTTGGATTGTGATTTGCTTAGCGATTGTTGCTGGCTTCGCAGGAATGATAAGAATTCCGCAGGGGGTTAAGGACATTTTCCCATGCTATGAACCTCACGGTCATTTTTGCAAGATTGCGAATTACGCGAGTTCCACGACAATGCCGATGGATGGTGCTTTGGAATTTGTAGAGAACAAGGTGGATTGTTTTTATGGCGAAGGTCGTGCGTATATAATCGCTAGGAGCAATGCCCCGGAACAGATTCGCGATAGCGTTTTTTGGGGAAGCAAGTCCCGTTGTTACGATGATAACATGAATTGCGGCAATCTCGGTGAAGATGTGGAAGTGCCTCGTTATACAAAAAAATCTGGACTTTATTTTTATTCGTGTAAGAATTCGAAAGCGGCGCCCAAAGGCTGCAAGCCTGTGGAAAAGGGAATGGAAATTCTTGTAACGGACGATTTAAAAATATCGAATCTTTCACGAGATGCCTTGCTATACTATTTCAAGGCGAGCCAAAGGAAAAGTTTGGATTCCTTGATGGCCTGGCTTTTGAAAAATCATAGATTACAGGACTTTTACCAGACATTGCCGTGGGGCTTGAAAGATGAAGATGTCGTAAAGGTAGGGAATATCGCTGCGCCCAGGTGGACGGGAATGGATTTCTATTTGCGGACAAAAAAGATCGAAAGTAAATCTTATAAACGGGGAAACTTTTCTTCTTTTGCTGATGTAATGAAAGCCTGTAAGGACTGGGGGATGGCACATGAAGCTCCTTAGTATTTGCATAGCCGGTCTTTGTTTTGTTTGTGGAGCGTTTGCAGAAACGCCCCGCATTGCGGAATACTGCGCCAAGATTCTGGATGATAGTACATACGTTCCTTTGCTGATAAAGGACCTTGATGATCCAATCAAAGAGTGGAATTATCCTGATTCAATTCCTTGCGAACATACTCCGTGCCATGCCAATTGGAAAACGAAAAGCAAGGTCTTTTTCCCGTACGATATTGAGTGCCGTGAAGATGGTTTAGTGGGTTTGTGGGGTGGCGGTGGCGCAGGTATAGCCGTTTGTAGTCATTGTCCTAAGTATCCTATAAAGCTGGAACGTATTTGGAAACTTAGATTGTATGGTAGTAAAGATGAAGATGCTTGCTGTAGAAAAAGTAAAGACTATGAGGATAAGGCTACATTCTATCTTCGTAACGCCCGCGAATCTCTGAAGCCTTTTTATGGGCACGTTTTCAAGGGCCGTTGGAAAGGCGAATGGGATACCAATGGCAATGGAGAATTCCCCCCGATGAAGCGAGATTTTTTGGCGCGGCTTGTGGGTGAATGTAACGATACGATTCCCGTTGTGGAGTATTGCGTCAATGGCGGAAAAAATGCGGAACTTCATTTGACTAATTATTACGATGTATTGCCGAAGCTTACTTTTGCTGATGGCAAAAAGATGAAGTGTGAAGGCGCGATGCGTGTCGAAAAGTCGTACGAAATGGATTTTGCGGAATATGGAAAACGAAAGTTGGCGCATTTCGTGGAGCAGGATACTTGCAACGCGACTAGTGTTGTTGCGACCAAGGTCTATCTGCCCATTCCTAAGTATATCGGTGCGGATGCACTTAAGGGCATTCCGGTAAAAAGTTTATACGGGATGAATATTCCTGTTATGTCAAAGAATGTGCTGACCTGTAATTTTAACACTATCGAAAGAAATGTGTTGCTTTATGTCCGTGTCGGCGGCAAGTGTACTAAGCATGATTTGCAGGAGAAAAAGAAACAGAACATTTTTGAATTGGAACAGGTCGAAGATGTTCAACTCCATGCAAAAAGCATAGTGGGACATTGGGAAACTTGCGGTGACGGTTATATATGTCCAACAAAATGCATCGAAGTGAAGGACTTGCTGCCATGAAGACCGTGAATATAATTCTGCTTCTGATGTTGCTGCTTGTGGGAACTCTTTTGGCAAAAGAACCTGCGACAATGCATTTCTGCGTTTCGTCATTTGATGAAACTGCGGACGATTTTGATTTAGGCATAAAGGCTATAAAAAGAAATAATCCGAATTCAAAATGGAAATGGCCTGACTCTTTGACGTGTGGACATCCTGTTTGGAAAAATAAGTTCGTATTGAATTTCGAGGGTCGGCAAATCGAAATGGGTGGGGAATACGACGGAAATCCAGATGAATTTAGTTGCAAAGTGTGCTCGGATACGGAGCGATTACAAAAGAGAAGCGTGACGAGTCCGTTTGTTGACGAATTGAACGCGAGGGAGGGCGGCTGTCTTTGCAGAAACGAAAAACCGATAGATTCTACATCGGTCAAAAAACTTTATGGGAAAAAATTCAAGGCGGATTGGGAAACGACACTTTCATGTTCATGCCCGTCTTATCAGTCAATAACATTAAAGACGAAGTTAAATGTCGTTATCGACGGCCCGTGTCCTCCTGTAGAAGTTGCCTTCAAGAAAACCGAAACGGAATCAATGGAAGACGATATTCTTGGTGAGGATTCCGTAGTGACGGTATGGGAGTGTCGCGGAGAAAGCTGTTCCTCGGAAGAACCGAAAGAGGATACAGTGCTAGCAGAAGGGGTGTTTCCATGCTATTACGATAACGCTAATGAGAAACACCATCCTGTTGAATCTTATGGCAGCACCAAACGGATGAACATGGTCGATAAGCCCGAGGCGTCAGAAGAAAGCTTGGAGTGCTTTGAAGTGGATGGAAAACGCTATTTAGTATTTGGGTCGAATGTACCGAGTCAGTTTTATTCTGAACATATTTATTATAGCGAATATGAATATATAACAAGTTTTTGTTATGAAAGTATAAACGGATTTAAGGAAATGAAAAAGCGGGAAACGCCATTTTATTCTTGTGAAAAAGAGATGTCGTCGCCGAAAGGTTGCAAGGCGAAGGAGCACGGTCTCGATTTCGTGATGAACGGAAAAGGCGAATTTAGCGGTTGGGATCGCAAAGCGCTTTGGCTGTATGCGCGATTGAGGGAGGCGAAAGATGCGGTTTCGTTTATGGACTCTTTAAAGTACGGCGAACTTGAGAAAGAAATTCTGTTGCCGGCCAATGTATCTAAAAAGACCGTGCAAAAGCTGAGCGACGAAGCTGCACGGAAAACCGCGGGCATGTCGTTCTACAAGGGAACGCGGAGAGCCCGCTATGAGAAGTTTGGCAAGAACCAGTTGAATTCGATGAAGGACGCTCTTGACAAGTGCAATGCGTGGGATGGCCGCTAGCGTACACGTCGAGTTTGTAGATGCCGCCCGTAATCGAAAACGAAGCCAACAAGGCTTTCGCCCACTTCCGTTTTCTCTTTGATTTGGATTTTTTGTCACTAAACTGACAAAAGAATTTTATATATTCTACCTTATGACGCAGGCAGAGCAAATCAGGGCGGCCAACAAGTTTGTCAAGAAATGGTCCGGCAAGGGCTACGAGAAGGGCGAAT
>JAEDLI010000135.1 GCA_016295375.1 Fibrobacter sp.
ACCCATCCGCATACGACATACAAAACCCTGCACTTTCAGTGCAGGGTAGTTTATTAGGAAAAAATCTCGTTAAACCGGCGGGAAGAACAGGTAGGCGATGGCGATGGCGGCAATTACGCCGACGGCGTCAGCTATCAAGGCGCAGGTGACGGCATGGCGGGTCTTTTTCACGCCTACGGAGCCGAAATAGACGGCGATGATATAGAACGTTGTGTCTGCAGCTCCCTGGAACATGCAGCTGAGGCGTCCGGCAAAACTGTCTGGACCCATACTCTTCATGGCGTCAATCATCATACCACGGGCACCGCTTCCGCTCAAGGGTTTCATCAGGGCGGTGGGCAGGGCTGGCACCACGTCGTTTCCGGCTCCGAATAAACCGAGCACCCACGAAATACCGTTCATGAGCAGGTCCATGGCTCCGCTGGCCCTGAATACGGCCACGCCCACGAGAATCGCTACCAGGTTCGGGATAATCATCACGGCGGTATGGAACCCGTCTTTGGCCCCTTCCACGAAGGCTTCGTAGGCCTGGACTTTTTTGTAGATGGCAAGCCCTAAGAAGGCGACAATGATTCCGAACAGCACAAATCCGCTGATAAAGAGGCTGGTGGTGCCGATGGCTTCTGCCGTAAGGCGGCTGAAATAAACCATGATGGCGACCACAACGGCAACGCCACCGCCAAGCCAGGCTACGGTAATGGGGTCCTTGAGTTTCACATTCTGGAAAAAGCTCAGGGCGATAATGCCTGCGATGGTGCTGAAGAAGGTAGAAAGCAAAAGGGGCAAGAATACGTCGCTAGGGTTCGCGGCACCCAGCTGGGCACGGTAGGTCATGATGCTCACAGGAATGAGCGTAAGTCCGCTGGCGTTCAGCACCAGGAACATAATCTGGGAATTGCTGGCGACGGTCTTGTCTTCGTTGGGGTTGATTTCTTGCAGCTGCTTCATGGCCTGGAGACCCATGGGTGTGGCTGCGTTATCGAGGCCCAGCATGTTGGCGCTGATGTTCATGAGCATGGTGCCGATGACCGGGTGGTTTTTCGGGATTTCGGGGAACAGGCGGCTAAATAGGGGAGATACGATTTTCGCGAGAATTTGCACTGCTCCCGCCTTTTCGCCGATTTTCATAATGCCGAGCCACAGGGAGAGTATGCCCGTAAGGCCGATAGCGATTTCGAATGCCGTTTTCGACATGTCAAATGCTCCGAGGATGGCCTTGTTGAAAATGCCTGAGTCACCGAAGGCGAGCCACTGGATCATGCAGGCCACGAAGGCGCCCAAAAAGAAAACGAGCCAGATGATGTTCAGAACCATGGCGCAAATGTAGTAAATAGGGGCTAGGGTCTAGGCGTTTGAGCCCGCTTCGCTTTGAGGCATGAGGTTCGAGTCTTATCCGCCGCTATCGTTTCTTTTTGTTTACGAAGTGCAGTAAAAGACCAAATCAAAAAACGAACCCCAAAGAAGGTCTCATTTTATTGTATATTCTCGCAAGATGCAGATAGGAATCTGCTTGTTTTTAACTGATAAAAGGACATCTATGAAACGTCTCTCTCTCGTTGCTATGGCAATCTTCTTCGCAAGCCTCGTGGCTTGCAACCAGGCCTCCGCCGGTTCTTCTTTCAACCAGCAGGCCAAGCTGGACTCCCTGGAAAAGGATTTCAAGCAGGTCAAGGAAGAATTCGAAATCATCAAGTACGCCCTCGACAAGCGCGGAATCTCCCTGGAACAGGCCCGCGCCGAGATGGAAGCGGACAACAAGGTCTGGGATATTCCCGACGAAGACAGCCCGGTCTTTGGCAACACCAAGAACCCGAAGCTCACGATTGTTGAATTTACCGAATTCCAGTGCCCGTACTGCTCCCGTATCGCTCCTACTATGAAGGAACTGAACGAAAAGTACGGTGACAAGATCAAGTTCGTCTACAAGCACTTCCCGTTGAGCTTCCATGCCAACGCTCCGGCTGCAGCGGCAGCTTCTATCGCCGCCCACAAGCAGGGCAAGTTCTGGGAATTCCGTTATGCCCTCGCTCCCCACAGCCGCGAACTGGGCGATTCCATCTTTGTTGAAATCGCCAAGCAGGTGGGCCTGAACGTGGAACAGTTCAAGAAGGACATGGTTCTCGACTCCGCCATGCAGGCTCGTATTGACAAGGACTTCAAACTGGGGGTTGAAGTCGGGGTTCAGGGTACGCCTAATTTCTACATCAACGGCAAGCGTCAGGATCGTTTCAGCAAGGAACTGGTGGAAAAGATGCTGAAAGAGGCTAAGTAAGTCGCTGGTTTCGGCCGTACACACAAAGATTAGGCGGAAACTTCGTGTTTCTGAACGAAAAGTTTATTTTTAAACAAAATCAACAACATAAGGATGCAATATATGATGAAGCAAACTCTGAAGGTCGCCTCAATAGCCCTGCTTGGGCTTTTGACGACGACTGCCATGGCTCAGCAGAAACCGCCTCGTTTGGTAGTCTACAAGTTCTTTGACGATCAATATCGTCAGGGTGGCTTTGACTATGCCTACGGTGGCTCAAGCAAGGGCGTTACCATTACCAAAGATGGTGGTTACAAGTCTAAGTCTGCCTTGAATATCAAGCTGGACCCCAGCGAGTATTCGGGTGCCTCTATCTGCTTGTATAATGAGTTCTTTGATTTGAACAAGTATATGCTGGACTCCAAGATCGAGTTTATGATCAAGGGCAAGAAGGGTGGCGAATCTGTGAAGGTTGGCCTCTTGGATGACGAAGTGGGCGATGGCAAGAAGACTCAAGTTGTGCTCCCCATGAACAAGTACATCGAGGGCGGTGCCGTCACGACGGATTGGAAGAAGGTTTCCATTCCTCTGGTGGACTTCCCGGACCGTGGTCTCTACTGGGACAACACCCGCAAATCTGAATTCCCGGCACGTATCGACTGGGACAAGATTGCTGAAATCCGTTTCTCTATCGACAAGAGCGGCGAAAAGGATTTCGAAATCTGGGTGGACAACATTGAAATTGTGAAGGGCAACAAGAAGGCCAAGCCCAAGGCCAAGATTGTCTACTGGGATGAAAACGAAGACGTCATCGACGGTCCGAAGAATCCCGAAAAGTTGGATGGCAAGGCCAAGGCTCTTGTCACCTTCTACGACAACAACCTGAAGGGCTTCAGCTACAGTTACGGTGGTCTTTCTGCCCAGCGCGAAGCCAAGTCCAAGACCGCAGGCAACCCCAATGTGCTTGCTCTGTACATCGACAACAACGATTGGTCCGGTGTGACCTACTCCATGGGCGAAGGCAAGTATGCCGACCTGTCCAAGGTCCGCAACAAGGGCGGTCTCTACTTCTGGATCAAGGGTAAGCTCGGCGGCGAGAAGGTCTATGTGGGTCTTCTGGACAACCAGGGTAATGACATCAAGAGCCAGACCAAGATTAGCCTGAACGACTGGATCGAAGGCGCCAAGGTGGGTACTGGTTGGAAACTGGTGAAGATTCCTCTGAAGAAGTTTGGTGACAAGGGTAAGGCTTGGGACGCCAACAAGCAGGCCGAAGTTGCCAAGGATATCCAGTGGAACAAGATTCAGGAAATCCGCTTCTCTGTAGGCAAGGGCGAAAACCAGGGCGAACCGGGCAAGCCCGCTCCTGTGACCATCTTTGTGGACCAGATTACCTTCACCGAGAATATCGACTGGGTCGACCCGGATATCAAGTGGGATAACTGGAACTCCAAGGAGAAGGACATGATCATCACCGACTTCGAAGACAAGTTCAAGGGTGATGTGTGGGAACCCTCCAAGGGCCCGAAGTCCAAGGTCGAAGTGGAAGTGCCTTTCAAGACCTCCAAGCTCGACGGCAATTCCCTCAACGTGAAGCATTTCGAAATGTCCGACTGGGTGGACATCGTGTTCGACATGGAAAAGACCAAGCGTCCTGCTGCCGACCGCGACTGGACCAAGCACTGGGGCATTATGTTCGACGTTTATTCCGAACGTGCATGGCAGTCCATCACCGTGCAGATTGGTGACGCCGGCAACGAACTCTTCGTGGCCAACACCGGTGTGCCGCGCGGCCGTACCACTGTGATTGTGCCCTTCCGTGCATTCTCCAAGTTCCCCTACTACCAGCCGCCTACCGCCAAGGAAAACGGCATCTTCGACCTGAAGGGCGTTGTCTCTCTTGACTTCAAACCGGGTGGAGAAGGCTCCAACGGTAGCTTCGAAATCGACAACATCAAGCTCACCAACCAGAAGGAAGTGAAGGCTGCTGACCGTCCGGCTCTCGTGAAGGTTGAAGTCAAGGGTACCGGCGATGTGGTGAACCCCAACATTTCTGGTGGCCTCTTCGGTATCAACGCTGCCCTCTGGGATGGCGACATGCTTGACAATCCGAAGTTCAAGGTCCAGACCCGCGACTTCGTGAAGCGCATCAACCACGGCATCATCCGTTACCCGGGCGGTCTCCGTGCCGATGACGACCACTGGAAGGAAATCCTTGACAACCACGACTGGATGGTCGATACCGATGAATTCCTCGAATGGCTCAAGAAGACTGGCTCCAACGCCATGTTCACTGTCAACTTCGGTTCCGGCACCGAACAGGAAGCCGCTGCCTGGGTGAAGCACACCAACATCGACAAGAAGGCCGGCATCAAGTACTGGGAAATCGGTAACGAAGTCTATGGTAACTGGCACCCGTACTACGAGAAGTACGGTAAGGACGGCGGCACCATCTATGGTAAGCGCGCCCGCAAGTTCATCGAAGCCATGAAGAAGGTTGACCCGAC
>JAEDLI010000136.1 GCA_016295375.1 Fibrobacter sp.
TGCCGCCTTTGGATATGCTTGTTTGCGAATGGCTCGCGCGAACAAGATTAAGAATTCTGCGCGGCCCCAACATTCTGAATTGAGCAAAAAAGTTGAATCCGTCGGAAGTCCAGTAGGGCAAAAAACAGGTGGCTCCGTCAGGCCGGACTAGTGGCTCTCACTTCTCCGGACTGGCGGCTCCGCCGCTCCAGAATAATCAAAACATACAAGCAAAGACGCCCTAAATATCATCTACAACAGTAGAAATTGTGCGCTAGCTCTAAACAGATTTGTCTTACCCACAGGCTCGGGATTTTTATTTTACATTCTCGTTCAATTTTTATTATCTTATGGAACATGTGCACCGCAAAGGAACTTGAATTTTCTGTTTTTGTCATTCACAAGTTGGCTGCTGCCTGGGGGAAGACTCCGGCGGAGGTTTATGCGGTTTTGAACGACACGAAGATTCTGGACGAGTACTTGATTCCCTGCTACGACACTTTGCACACCATGGGATCCGAAGCGGTTACCGAAGAACTGACAGATTTTGCTCGAGAACGAGGAGTTGCCGTATGATTGTCTATCACGGTTCCACCGAAATCATTAAGACTCCGCAAATCGGTTTCTCCAAAAAATATCTTGACTTTGGCGAAGGTTTTTATGTTACGACCTTCCAGAACCAGGCTGAAAAATGGGCCAAGCGTAAATCGCTCCGCTACGGGGGAAAGGCCATTGTAAACGTTTACGAAATGAACGATTCCTCGGAGTCCTTTAACGTTTTAAGTTTTGATTCTACCGATGAAAAATGGCTGGACTTTGTATGCGGCTGTCGTCGCGGAGAAAAATTCAACCAGGGTTACGACGTTGTTTTCGGGAATGTTGCCGATGACGATGTTTTCAAGACCGTGGACATGTACTTCCGCGGATTATGGGATAAAGAAAAGACTTTAAACGAATTACGCTATTACCAGCAGAACAATCAGTTTTGCTTTGTAACTCAATCAGCCATTGATTCTCTTTTGAAATACAACAGAAGCTACGAGGTGAAAGTTGACTGACAGCAATGCGCTCACGGCCTTGTATCGCGAGAACCTTGAGGAGTCTATCATCAAGGAGGTCGCTGCGCTAAAAAACATTCCCCTAAGGGATGCCATGGCTTTGTATTACACTAGCAAGCTCGCTAAACAGGTAGAACAGGGCTTATACGGAATCGACAACCTATCGCCGAAATACCTTGCAAACGATCTTTTAGAAAACGGTTAGACATCGTCAAGAAATCTCGCAACGAACTAATTCGTTCCTCGTTTTCCATCAAAACTCCCTAGAGTGCGTTTAAATACGAAACTTTTAACATTTGCATTTACAACCTTTATAGTATTTTTCATATGTTATATTTGCAAATACAAATTTTATTTGACATAAAGGAATGCAAAAATGTGAACCGACATGACCAACAGCGCCGTCATGGCCACCATGGGGCGCCGGATCAAGGAGTACAGGCTTAGGGCCGGTCTAATGCAGTCCGAGCTCCGCAAAGGGTTTACCCACAGATAACATCACTCCGCTAGACCGCTTATGCTATGTGGGCACAAGGGCCATGGGCGCACTGGAATTTGAACCCGCGCGAGACCTTGATGTACTGAACGAATCTTCTTTATTACAAATAAATAAACTCACTTATTTAGCCGAGGAACTTTTCGAAGTGGCCCGTAAACAAGCATCAAATGTCTGTCAATCAAAAACAAGCAAACATCACTACGGATGATCTCAGGACAGTCGCAAAGTTACAAGGCGTCCGCGGCTTCGAAGAAGATATTCAAAGAATTCAATCGGCAATTTCACATTGGCCTAAAATTGCTAAAAAGTGTGGTGTTCGAAAAAATCATATAGACGAAATTCAGAAAGCTATGGATTTGCAGCGGAACCTAGGATAACCCTCTAGACTTTTTCTATCTTAAGGTTAAACTTCAAAGGCCGCGGGCCGACCTCTGCTATGTACGATCCACGTTTTTTACCGATTTGCAAAGAAGATCTCGACGAACTTGGTTGGGATTATGTTGATGTCATTGTCATCAGCGCAGACTGTTATGTGGACCATCCCAGTTTTGGCCATGCCGTGGTTTCTCGACTTTTCGAGCACGAAGGCCTGCGTGTGGCAATTTTACCCCAGCCCAACTGGCGCGATGACCTACGAGATTTTAAGAAATTGGGTAAGCCCCGTATGTTCTTTGCCATCAGTAGCGGCATGGACAGCATGGTGAATCACTACACAGCAGCAAAGCGCTTACGCAGTGACGATGCCTTTACCGCCGGCAACAAGGCTGGTTTCCGTCCGGATTACGCCACCTACACTTACGCAAAGATCGTGAAGATGCTTTACCCCGATGTTCCGCTTTTGATTGGCGGCCTGGAAAGCAGCTTGCGTCGCGTGACCCATTACGATTACTGGAGCGACCGTCTGAAGCCAAGTATCTTGGCAGATACGGAAGCGGACATTCTGGTGTACGGTATGGGCGAAAAGCCCCTGAAGGAAATCGTTCGCCTTTTGAAGAAGGGAGTTCCTTTCAGCAGTTTGAAGAATATTCCCCAGACTGCAGTTCTTGTAGACAAGGACAAAATTCCCGCTCCTGGCAAGCACAAGGAAACGGGCAATACCTGGGAAGACCTGCGCCTGCCTAGCCACGAAGAATGTGTGGCCAGCAAGAAGACCCAGATCCAGAGCTACAACAAGGTGGACATCGAATGCAATAAGATGTTCCAGCGCCGCATTTTGCAGGACGTTGGGGACAAGACTGTTGTGATCAACCCGGCCTACCCGCCCATGGAATACGGCGAACTGGACGAAAGTTTTGAATACCCCTATGCACGAGCACCCCACCCGCGATACAAGAAGCGCGGCGACGTTCCTGCATTCGAGATGATCAAGTTCAGCATCAACACCCACCGCGGATGTTTCGGCGGTTGCAGTTTCTGCGCCATCAACGCCCAGCAAGGAAAGTTCATCGCCAGCCGTAGCCGCGAAAGCATTTTGCGTGAGGTGGAAATCGTCACCAACATGGAAGGTTTCGCAGGCACCATTACGGACCTGGGCGGCCCCAGCGCCAACATGTACAAAATGCGTGGCCGCGACCGTTCCCGCTGCGCAAAGTGCGCACGCCCCAGCTGCTGCACTCCTAAGATTTGCGACAACATGGACACCCGTCATGCGGAATTGCTGGACCTTTACCGCGAAGTCCGAAATCACCCGAAGGTCAAGCACCTGTTTATTGGCAGTGGCGTCCGTTACGACTTGATTTTGCAGGAAACGTCGGATCCGGAACTGCGCCGCGACCACGAGGAATACGCTCGGGAACTGATCGACTACCATGTCAGCGGACGCCTGAAGGTGGCTCCGGAACATACCGTAGAAGAAGTGCTGAAGCTGATTCGCAAGCCCAGCTTTACGCTGTTCCACAAGTTCAAGGAATTCTTCGACGAGGAATGCAAGCGCATCGGCAAGAAGCAGCAGATCATCCCCTACTTCATCAGTAGCCATCCGGGCTGTACCGAGGCCGACATGGCGGAACTTGCCCTAGAGACCAAGCAGTTGGGATTCCAGTTGGAGCAGGTTCAGGACTTTACGCCCACCCCCATGACCATCGCTACGGAAATGTTCTACGCCGAAATGAAGCCGGATGGAACTCCGCTGTACGTGGCAAAGACTCCGGAACAGAAGAAGGCCCAGAAGCAGTTCTTCTTCTGGTACATTCCCGAGAACCGCCCGAAAATTCGTGCCACCTTGGAACGCTTGAAACTGGGTAAAATCGGCCGCCTGCTCCTGAGCAGAACCGCCATTGCCGAGGGCAAGAACTTCAGCCCCAGCAAGGAACGTGAAGAAAATCCCGAATTCCGCCAGCGTGACCTGCAGAAGCGCGCCGAACGCAGCGCCATTTCCATCGTCCCGCAGAAATCAGGCGAAAAAGGCCGCTGGGAGAACTCCGCCCGCCGGGAACGCCGTCAGGCTGAATTCGGCGACAAGACCTGGACCCCACGCCATGAACAGCGTCATGAAAGCCGACCCCGAAACGAGTTCGGGGTGACATCGGGAGGAGATCGTCGCAGCGGTTCACAGAATGGTCGCGGGAATTTCCAGAATGGACGAGGTTCCAACTCCCAGGGCAACCGCGGTTCTCAAGATCGTCGCGGCAAAAGGGGAAGCAGCGGCAACGGCGGAAATAATTCGCCGGTACAGTTCACCTCAAGACGTCGCCCCGGCAGATAATTCCCTCGCATAATTACAAGCTTGAGACCATACACTTGTGTGTATAGTTTTTTAATTACATTCGTAAATGGTCACCCTGTCTCTGGCAATTGCCTCTGCCATCGCATTCGAAGGTTGCGCTACGTCTTCCTCCGTTTGCGTCACAGAAATAAACTCTTACAGCCACACTCAATCCGCAAGCATCCGCAGCAATGGCGCCGCAAACATGCAAATCTCCAAGAAAACATACCTTGAGGAAGAAATTAAATTCCGTATTTTTGGTATAGACTGTCACGATTACAGTGCACATTCCTTTAAAACAAGCCTACAACACTCTTTCTAAGTCAAAACAAAATCTTTCAGGTAAAATCTCGTCGCCTTTAGCTGCGCCGGGATTTTTACACACCCTCAACACGGAAACAACACTCCAAAAGGTCAAAAAACTAGGAATATTCCAATTTAAAACCTATTTCTTAAACAGAAACATAAAACATGGTGTTCTTCTTTAAATCAAGAGATAAGCAAACAA
>JAEDLI010000137.1 GCA_016295375.1 Fibrobacter sp.
TCGGCGGGACGCTCCCGAATTTGGGGGTCGAGCGGGTGCCGTCACGTTCGAATCTTGGGTACTGCCTTGCCCATCGTAGCGTCCAAATTTCTAGGGAGGGGGCTTGCAACGGCAAAATCAAAGTCTAGACCGCGTAAATTCTGGGGTCTAGACGTTTTGAAAATTTTCTCCGGACACTAATAATTTTTTTCTATAATACGCGGTGTATTATATAGGAAAAGAGCTTGTTGAACCGGTGGTTGAGGCAGTGTTTGCCAGGTGCCGTTTTGACCTGTTTTTGTAAGATCCTGCCGGGATGGTGTTTGATTTCTTTAATATCTTTTGTTGTGAAAGTTTGCCTATGAAGAGGCCTGGGAACAGGGCGTATTCCGTAGGTATGATTGAGATTTTAAAATTAGGAGATTCTGTATGAATACGATTAAGAAAATTGGTTTGGTGAGTGCGGTGGCTTTTGCGCTGTTCGCATTTAATGCCTGCGGCGATGACTCGGGCTCCACCAGCGCACCTGGTGAAAACAGTGCACAGAGCTCCGCTGTTGAGGACGATGAATCATCCTCCAGTATCAATGGCAATTCTTCCTCTTCTGTCACTCCAGGCCCTAACCTAGAATCTAGCAGTTCAACGAAAACAGAGGGGTCTTGCAGTAGCGGCAAGGACCCTGATGTTTCTAATAGTTCTTCGTCTTCTGAAGAAAAAAAAGAATCAAGTTCATCTGTCAAAAAAGAAGAAAGTAGTTCTTCTGTAGCAAAGAGTAGTAGCTCCTTAGGAACCTCCTCGTCAAGTACTACTCGTCATCTCGGGGGGGGAATGTACTAAAGAAAACGTAAAGGCTATACTTGATGGAGAGTATTGCCAATGCATCAACGGAATTTGGGCTTTATACGTACCCCCCTCCTCCAGCTCGGTCGCCTCCAGCAGCAGTCACGAGTACAAACCGTTATACAATCCGTTGAATCCGAACCTGAGTTATGGTGAGTTTGTAGATTCACGTGATGGAACCAAGTATGCGACTTTGTTCATTAATAACACATTTAAGAAAAGTCCGGACAGTGTGCAGATTTCGTTTACGGTGTTTGCCCAGAATCTGAAATATCGCGAAAAAATGACCATGGCCGCAGATGAACAGGATGATGACACAAAGGTGGAAGGTTACTGCTACCACGACAGCACGGAATATTGCGATGACTGGTATGGAGCTTATTACCAGTGGGCTGAAATGATGGCTTTGCCCTATGAATGCAACAGCAAGAGTTGTGCTGACTTAATCGACCCTGATGGTGATGGATTCCACCAGGGAATCTGCCCCAAAGACTGGCATATTATGACACAGAAGGAAATGCTTGCCGTTTTCTATGTGACCGGTATTGGCGATTACGAAGCGATGAAGGCATCTGGAACATTTTCCGGCGGTGGAAATGGTTCCAACAAATCCGGATTTAGCCTGTTAGCTGCAGGATTTAGAAAGTACTCCTTAAGTGGATCCGTATTTAAGGATTTTTACAAAGGGTGTTACTATTTCTTTCCACAAGAGCATAATGCAACTAGCGGAGAAGGGGGAGGGATTGATGCAGATTCTGGTGATATCGAGCTTACTACAAATCCCAAAAAAGAAGGCATTCCTGTCCGTTGTGTAAAGGACTACTAGCTAGAGTCGTTTAGGTAAAGCTTAACAAAAGAATAAGGAAAGTTCTTAATGGTCGGTCCTAGAGGAAATTTTATGTCTCGGATTTTCTCGTGGAGCATCGCAGCTCGCCATTTACTGGAGCAAGGACACTCGCATAAAAAAGTTGGTACTTGTCAATCCACCGCTTATGATCAACACTCCGCACATTCTTCATGCGGCAAAAAACATATTCCGGAGAAATGATGAAGTTCCTATTCGGAAGCGAAGACCCTTCTATGAATTTAGTTCCACTTCTCAAATTGCATGAACGAGAAAATCTAAAAGTCAAAGTCATTGAAGGCGAAGATCATCTCTTTTCAAAAAACTGGGAAAGCATCTACAAGGAAGCTTCTACATGAATTTGCTATTTTTCCCCCGAAAGTTTTCCACAAGGCACCACCAATGCTTCTACGAGTTCCCAGTTTTTACCACCAGTTCCAATGCCTGGGCAGCAAGTGTACGGACACCTGTTGCAAGGACTGGGAAATCGATGTTGACGAGGCAAGCCTCGCCAGGTACAAGGAAATCGCCGGCGGTAACAGCCCGTTATCCAACAAGGCGCAATTTGCATGGACCGTACTCCAGAACATTCAGGATGGTTGCATCAAGCTAAACGACAGGGGTTTCTGCCCCCTAATGCGGGAAGATGGCCTCTGCAGCATTATCTGCGAATTGGGACATAACGGAACGGACAAATTCAACAACGGGAAAAACGTCCTCTGCAATATTTGCAGCGAACACCCGCGATTTGTAGAAGTCTATGGCGACATTATGGAAAAAGGCGTTGGCCTCTGCTGCGAAGAAGCGGTGAGGCTTTTGCTGGCCAGCGCCGACCTCAACCTCGTTGATTCCGAAGTGAACGACGAACCAGACGAAATGCCGGAAGGCGCCAAAGAAGCCCGCGACGCTATGTTCCAGGAGCGCGAAGCCATCTTCGCCATTCTAAACGACAGCAGCATTCCTCTCAACCAGAGACTCCTTGAAGTTCTGGACTTTGCGGAAGCCACCTCCGGAAACGAAGATCTTCCGGAAGAAGATTCCAACACAGAAGCCCTGTCCAGCGAAGCCATTCGCCAAACTTGGATTGAAATTCTCGGCGAAGGCGAAAGCATTGGCCCCGACTGGGACACCGCTTACGAGCAGATGGTTCGCAAAGGTTGGACCATCCCTACGTCATGCCGAACTCGATTCGGCATCAGCTTATTTACCGACGAAGAAGGCGCCCGCATTATCGCCTACCTGATTTTCCGCTATTACGCCAAAAGCCTCTTCGATGGAGACAGCCTGACTAAAGTCCAGTTCGCCATCTACTTCTGGATTATCCTAAAGCAATTCGGTGAAACCTTGGGAAACATCCGCCCCGACGGAAGCATTATGGATTCTGCTGCTGACCCGCAAGTCCTCAAAATCAATGCCGTCAAACTTTTGAGCAAGCAGACGGAATACTCCGAAGAAATCATGGAAATTCTGGCCGACAATTTCTTCCAGAATCCAGCCTTCAGCGTAGAGCAGTTCCGACGCATTCTTTCCCAAACGTCATCCTGAGCAACGGGAAGAATCCAGTCATGATCATCACAGCGGGCATGCGGACGGATATTCCAGCGTTCTACTCGGAATGGTTCCTGAACCGTATTCGCGAAGGTTACGTTCTTGTACGCAATCCCTACCGTCCCGAAGCCGTCACCCGCTACGAGCTCAATCTGGATGCGGTTGACGCTCTGGTATTCTGCACCAAGAATCCCACCCCCATGCTTCCCTACTTGCAGGAGCTGCATCATCAGCGGAGACATCGGGGCCTACAGCAACTGCCCCCACTTATGCAGATATTGCTATGCCAATCACGACAAGGATCAAGTGTTTCGTAATCACAAGCTGCACAATCCTACATCTCCATTTATTATGGAAAATTCAAAACCCGGCGATATGATCCACCCCGCCAAACAGGAAAGCTGGATTAAGGAAGCGGGCTTATTCTAGAAGCCAGCGATCTTTATAGACTTATAAACTTCCGCATGCCCACCACAGTGGCGGCAACACAAACTATAATAGACAACGCAAATGTAAGGGCAGGCATATATAAATTCTGCAGGAAAGTTTGATACCCGAACTGCACCAAAAGCAGCAGCGGAATAATAACGAACAACGTTCCCTGAGTAGCGGCACGCACGGTTTTCGCCTTGAGGGATAAAAGCAGCGAGAAAGCATTCACCAGAAGGCATGTCGACATGGAGCCAAGAACAGCAGCCATCGCGACCTCTCCGCCCACAGAATCAGTATGCACTGCAAAATACACCAGCTGGCAAATCAACGAAAACAACACGGGGAACGGCAACACCGCCAGCAACTTTCCCCAGAATAAATGAGCGGGCTTTACGGGAGAAAGCTGCAACAGTTCCAGAGAATTTCTTTCACGTTCGCCAGCAAAACTATCGGCGGCAAGAGGCGCTCCCATCGGCGCCATGAGGCAACCAAGCAGGAGCATCATGTAGCCTTCCATGCCTTCCATAATCTGCCCACCGTATCGCGACACGGCAATCGTCTGACTCGCCGCGAGAATCACCGGCGGTATGACAAAAGGAATCCAGAAGCGGGGCTCCCTAAAAATCAGGCGAAGTTCGTGTCTAAAGACGTGGAGCATGGGTATAGCGGCTTCGCCGCAGTTATTAGTCAATAGTTAGTAGTTATTAGTTGACTCAGGTTACGAGATGTTTATCACAAAAATACAATTATTCGTGCAAAGAGCGGGCTAACATGCGCCAAAAACATTTGTTTTCGCTTGTGGAATGGGGTGAAATTGAGTATATTAAAGGACACGAACTTACGAACAATCATTACAAGTCATAAAAAAATGATTCTACAGGGCGATGAAGAACACATAGAGTTTAATCTCGACCTTTCAAATTTTGAAAGCGCCCTTATCGAAACATTCAGCGAACATCAACCGCAGTCTCGCCTACTTATCCAATCATGGTTTAACTCTTTGGTACACCGTCATTGAAACTAAATGGAAAAAGCCTTGTTCCTTTTT
>JAEDLI010000138.1 GCA_016295375.1 Fibrobacter sp.
AGGGAAACCTGCAGAAACTGATTCTTCCGCAATTGCCACGGCAAAGTCCGACACCGTTGTCAAGCCGACAGTTCAACCTGCAGCCGACACTATCTACGACACGGTTTACGTAAGCACGGCTAGCGGCATTCCCTGGAACCGCGAGCATTTTGACCCCGAGCGCTTGGTGCGGCACGAAACATTCGACCCCGCGCTCAAAGTCGCCTACACCTACTCGGTGAGCTTCATGGGCGGAAGTTTCGGCACATTTGCCCAGCAAAGCTACCTCGCCCACCTGGCCTATGAATTTTCGCCGGAACTTCACTTGTATGCCGATTTAGGTTTGTGGATGCCGCTGTATGCAAATTTTCGCACAGGCACACCGATTGCCAAAGAAGACGTGCAGCAGGGAAATGTTCAGTTCGTGATGCCCGGAGTGGAACTAGAATACAAGCCCACCAACAACACCACATTCCGGCTAATGCTTATCAACGAAAACGATGCAGCCAAGGCCTACGGCCCATGGCGTTATCGTTATGGCCGCTGCCGCGTCTGGAGCGACCCGTATTACTGTAGATAAGCCACGCACGCACTAAGATTATTCTAAATTTAGGATAATGTTTTTTCGCGCTCATTTTTCTTTCTTTGCGGTGGTTGCAGTCGTTGCTACCTCATTATGCCTATGCGGGTGCAAAGAAGAAAAAGTCGTAGAGGAAAAACAACCTGTGCGTCACTACAAGGGCGATATCGAGGTGTTGAACAGTTGCGGTATGCAAGGTGCTGCCGCCAAGATGCGGGCCTACCTGCGTGAAAACGGATTTGACGTGGTAAGTTACCGCAACGACCGCTTGCAAAACTACGACGAGACCATCTTGGTGCTCCGCAACCCCGAATGGGAAGGTGCCAAAGCGCTAGCCCATGCCCTCAAGACAGAAAACGTGATGACTGTCTTTAGCAAGCGGGCCGTAGTGGACGCCTCTATCTATATCGGAAAAGATTTTGAACAAATAATAAAACCCGACCAGGGAGAAACAGATGACAACTAAGAAGCAAGAACTTCCAGAGTCCGTGAAAATCGGTGCCAGCATTTTGTTTGAGCTGCGCGCCCAGAACGTGCAGCTGATTGACCTACGCGGCATCAAGGACGTGACCGACTTTTTCCTTGTAGCCACCTGCGAAAGTGAAGCCCAGATGCAGGCTATTCTGAACGAACTGCGCAAGGAATTCAAGGCGAACAAGCTCCCGTCTGTGGGCGTGGAATACAAGGAAGGCGTGCGCTGGGCCGTGTTCGACGCGGGGTTAGACCTGATGGTTCACCTGTTCGAAGAAGAAAAGCGTAACGAGATTTCGCTTGACCGTCTATACGCCGACGGCAACATTGTGGAACTCGACGAAAATGACTTTGTGAAGAAGACCACCAAGAAGAAGAGCAGTGAAGATGAACTCGTTTGAGCAAGAAATCGCAGAGGCCCTGGCCGCTACCGGTTCCTTCGAGAAGGAAGCCGCACTCAAGCTTATCTCCGTGCCGCCTGACACCACCCACGGCAACTTCACCATTCCTTGTTTCTCCTTGGCCAAGGTGATGCGCAAGGCCCCGAAGATGATTGCGGAAGATTTGGCCGCCCAGGTGAAACTCCCCGCAGGCCTCTCGAAGGTCGAAGCCGTGAATGGTTACCTGAACTTTTTCATCGACCGCGGATTCCTCGCGAAATCCACTCTCGAAGAAATCGCCGCAAAGGGCCTGGAATATGGCCACGCCGCACCGAACGGGAAGGTCGTGTGCATTGACTTCAGTTCCCCCAACATCGGCAAGGAACTGGCCTTCCACCACCTGCGTTCGACGATGATTGGAAACTCCCTTTCCCGCATCTACAAGGCCGCAGGCTACAAGGTGGAACGCATCAACCACCTGGGCGACTGGGGTACCGCTTTCGGTAAGCTCATCGTGATGTACCTCCGCGAAAAGCGTCCCACCGACGACGCCACGCTGGATAGCCTCACCGTGAAGGAACTCAACATCCTTTATGCAGCCTTCTCCAAGGCATCTAAGGAAGAGCCTGGCCTCGAAGCCGAAGCCCGCGCCGCATTTACCAAGCTCGAACAGGGCGACGAATTCTACCGCAAACTTTGGACCGCCTTCCGCGCCGCAACGCTGAAGGAACTCATGCGCATCTACGACATGATGGGCGTGGGCTTCGACCACTACACCGGCGAATCCTTCTTCGAAGACAAGATTCCGGCCATTCTCGACGAACTCCGCGAAAAGAACCTGATGGTGAAGAGCCAGGATCTTGACGTGGTGATGCTCGACGAATTCGACCTGAACCCTTGCCTGATCCGCAAGAGCGACGGTTCTACCTTGTACGCCACCCGCGACTTGGCCGCCGCTTGCTACCGCAAGAAGGAATACAACTTCGACAAGTGCCTTTACGTGGTAGACCTGGGCCAGGCGCTCCACTTCAAGCAGGTGTTCCATGTGCTTAAGAAGATGGGCCGTGAATGGTACAAGGACATGTACCACATTCCGTTCGGCGTGATTCTGCAGCTGGTGGACGGCAAGTGGGAAAAAGGCAAGACCCGCACGGGTACTGCAAGTCTGCTTCGCGACGTGATTGAAGCCGCCCAAAAGAAGATTCTCGAGTTCATCGACCAGAAGAATCCGGGCCTCGAGAACAAGGAACTCATCGCCCGCCAGATCGGCATTTCGGCACTCACCTTCAACGACCTCAAGAACAGCCGCCTGAAGGACGTGCGTTTCGATTGGGACGCCGTGATGAGTTTCGAAGGCGATACCGGTCCGTATGTGCAGAATGCCCACGTGCGCCTCTGCAGCATTATGCGCAAGGCCGGCATTGAACGTGCCGACCTCGCCGCCGTAATCAAGGACGCGAACTTCGCTGAACTTGGCGACGATGCCGCTTACAGCCTCATCAACATCTTGTCGAAGAAGGGCAAGAAGATTCTGGACGCTGTCGCCGGTGACGAACCCAGCGTGCTCGCCCAGTACGCCCTGGAAATCGCGGAAGCTGCGCACAAGTTCATTCACGAAGACCGCGTGCTCGGATCCGCCGAAGAGAAGTCCCGTCTGTTCCTGGTTCAGGCCACGCAGATTGTGCTGGAAAACGTGCTCGACCTGCTGGGACTTTTCCCCATCAGGCAGATGTAGTAACAATGTGTGATGTGGGATGTGTAATGTGAAATTATCCATTACACACTACACATTTCACATTAGCCACAATTTATTTCTTTAAGATACCGCTTAAGGGCGTCTTGCCAGGTAGGAAGCGGTTTGAAACCCGCTTCCAACAGTTTAGACTTGTCCAAACGGCTATTGAAGGGGCGCGCCGCCTTGGAGAGTCCGTATTCCGCCGTGGTCACGGGATTTACAACTGTGGAAAGTCCTGCCTGGCGGTAGATTTCCTTGGTGAAATCGTACCAGCTGATAAATCCGCCCTCGTTGGTAGCGTGGTAATAGCCGTACTTTTCCGTCTCGATCATATCCACCAGAAGGCGAGACAAGTCGTAGGTGTAGGTAGGCGTTCCGATCTGGTCGTTCACTACCCGCACGGTGTCGTGGCTCTTGCCCACGTTCAGCATGGTCTTGATGAAGTTCTTGCCGTTGAGGCCGAACACCCAGGCAATACGGACAATAAAATACTTTTCCAAAAGTCCGCTAACAGCAAGTTCCCCCTCCAGCTTGGACCGTCCATAAACATTCAGGGGCTTGTAATCCTTGCAATCGGGCTTCCAGGGTTCTGTGCCCTGGCCGTCAAAGACGTAGTCCGTGCTGATATAGACCATCTTGGCATCAACCTTCTTACAGACCTTGGCGATATTTTCTGTACCGCGGGCGTTGATGGCAAAAACCTTTTCCCGCTTGTCTTCGTCTTCGGCCAGGTCCACAGCAGTCCAGGCAGCACAATGGACTATTACATCGGGCTTTACCCGGCTCAGCACCTCTTCTACCGCAGAGGCATCGGTAATGTCCAGCGATTCGTAGGGCATCTTGGCCACAGGAGAACCATCCTGCACGCCGGCATAGGCCGGGGCGATGTCGCTTCCTACCCCATCGTAACCGCGCTTTGCCAGTTCGTTCATCACGTCGTGGCCAAGCTGGCCTGCTACACCTGTCACAAAAACTTTCATAACAACCTCTTTGACCGCAATTTACAAAAATCTATATTTCTCTATATGGAAAAAACACCCAAGACTGTCAAAGAATCCGCCACCGTCACCCACGACATCGTCCACCCGGGCGACTCCAATTCTTACGGAATCGCCTTCGGGGGCTACCTGATGGGGCTTCTGGACAAGGCGGCCTGCATTGCCGCCCGCAGGCACAGCGAAGGCCGCGTGACTACCGTAGGCATCGACGGTGTCCGCTTTTTTAGACCAGCGGAAGTAGGCATGATTCTCGACGTCAAGGCCTCCATCAACCGAGTGTTCAATTCTTCTATGGAAATCGGCGTCAAGGTGACGGGCACACCCCTGGAGCAGACCGAGACCTACGACATCTGCCACGCCTACATGACCTTTGCCGCCCTGGACAGCAAGGGCAAGCCCACCGGTGTTGCCCAGGTAGTCCCCGAAACCGACGAAGAAAAGCGCCGTTTCGAAGAAGCCCTTGCCCGCAGGGAATCCCGCAAGCAGTTGAAGAGTCTG
>JAEDLI010000037.1 GCA_016295375.1 Fibrobacter sp.
CGTGGGTCGTTTGCGTTTATCGTTCAGTGGCAGTCTAGAGCCCCGTTTAGGTAAATGCAACGATCTACGCCTTTTTTTGTATCCATACAAAAATTGGTGAAGTTCTTTGCAAATAGGGACAAAACTCCTGAAGTGAAAACGACGGAGGCTGTTATGGTTTGGAATAGAAAAGCGAAATCTCAAGGCGTCATTGCTAGTATGCAGAAAGCAAGCGTGGCAATCTCTTTCGTGCTTTTCCTTGTCGCATGTGGAGATGATTCTGGAAACAATGGAAAAATAGAGGGTGGTGGAAACGGCACAATAGGCTCTCTTTCCTATTTTGAATCTTTTGATGACTTGCCGAATTGTAGCAACACCCGTGAAAATTCTATTGCGATTACAAGGGATAATAATGTTGCCTATAAATGCCTTGATGGTCGGTGGGAAACCCTTGTCGTATCATACGAAAACGAAGATGACATACCAAATTTCTCTTCAATTCGAAATGGTGGGAATGTGGATGAAAATATTTATTCTTCATCTTCAAATCAAATTTTGCTTGGAGAAAAATCTTCAAATAGCATGTTAGAATATTCTAGTTCTATTGAAGAATCTTCAAGCAGTTTTGAATTTGATTGGAGTCTTCCTAAGGAAATGTACCTAAATCCAGAAATTATATATGGCAATATTAGGGATTCCCGAGATGGTAAAACTTACAAAACTGTGAAAATTGGCGATCAAGTATGGATGGCGGAAAATTTGAATTATACTGATAGCAAAGCAACCCCGAGTTTGATTGGTAAAAATTGGTGTTATGATAATAAACCTGAAAATTGTGATGTGGCTGGTCGACTTTACACTTGGGCGGCTGCTATTGATTCAGTAAAACTTGCATTGGATAACGATAATCCGCAGGATTGTGGAGCTGGTATGGTTTACTGTACGTTACCGTCTAAAGTTCAAGGAATTTGTCCTGATGGATGGCATTTGCCAACAAAAGTTGAACTCATTTCGTTATTTAAATCTGCGTGTGGAGGTGATGACTGTAATGAAGCACAGATTAATCTTATGTCCACAAGGGGTTGGTATAATGAAAAAAACATCAATACTACGAATGTTGTAGGTTTTAGCGCTTTACCTGTTGGATATAGAAGCTTCATAAATAACAATAGCAATTTCTATGGGGAGGGGCGTCTTACATGTTTTTGGCTTAATGATGAACATGATGACTGGGATGCTGAAGCATTGTATTTGAAACCTGCGAGTGGATATCAGGTACAGCATTATCCGAAATATTATGGACTCTCTGTTCGTTGTCTACAGGACTAGAAAACTACCTTCTCCGGCCAGGGGTGCTTGGGGTAGCGGCCCCGCAGTTCCTTGCGCACCTCGGCGTAGGTGTTCTGCCAGAACCCCGTCAGGTCCCAGGTTTTCTGTATGGTGCGAAAATTCGGTGCCAGAATGTCGTAGCGGACCTTCAGTTTGCCGTCGGCGATTCTGTGTTCGCCCCGCATCTGCATAAAGTCCTCGATGCGGGCTGAAATTTCCACCAGCACTCCCTCGGCGCTCTGCACGGCCTGTCCGCCCAGCGTCTCGTCGGTGGCCACCTCCTGGTAGCTGTAACGGGCCCGCTTGCCGTTCGGCAGCACAAAGTGGTCGGGGAAGGTTTTTCCGAGCCAGGCCAGCATGGACTTGCCGAAATAATCCTCCACGATGTTCCTGTAACGGCTTTCGTCGATGTCCTTCAGCAGAAATTTTCCGTCGGTGAACTCGTCGAAAATCAGTTCCATGTCCTCGTCGTTGAATTCCGGCAGGCCGTATTCGGGGTAGAGCTTTGCGGCAAGGCGCATTTTCACCAGCAGGGTCTGCACGGCCTCCGTGAGGTAGCGACCGCTCCAGTTTTCCTTCTCGATTTTCTCTTTCCAGGCGGCCACGGTGAGCTTTTTCAGTTCGGCGAGAACCTTGGGCGAAGCCTCCTGGGTGAGAATCTCTTTTCGGGAAAGTTCGGTGACGCTTCCGTCGGCGTTTCCCGCCTCGCTGATTTCCAAACCGATGAAACGTTCCTGCCCGCTGCGCCACAGCAGTTCGTATCGCGTCTTTGTATCGTCGCTTTCCAGCATTTCCTTGCCGATGGCGGCGTACAAGTTCACCTTGAGTTCGGACTTGCTCCCGCCTCCGGCCCGCAGCATGGAAAGGGCGAGAATGGCGTAGGGCGGTTCTGCCACCTGCAGGCGGATGATGTTCTGGTTAGAAAGCTTGTAGGCCGAGGCGCTTGGGGTGGCGAGTCTGTCGGGGAACGCCTTGAGGAGCCTTTGGGCAACAAATTTCTTGATATGGGTGGGGGAGGTTTCCCCCTCGCTTCTGCCGCTCGCGGCATCCGCTACCCCCTCTAGCGGGGCCTCAGTCGCCGGCCCCACAACGCCCCGCTCCTTAGGCGCAGTCATCCCCACGCAGGCGGGGATCTCCTTTCCTAAACTCTCCCGGTACTCCCGCAGTTGCCGGAGCGTAAAGCTCACTTCCCGCGGAACGTTTACCGCCTTGGAAAGCGTGTCGGCGGCAAGGGTCATCACGTCGTAGGCCACCTTGGACTTTTGCAGGAATTCCGTGCCGGAGTGAATCCAGGCGAGGGCGGTCAGCAGCAAGTCCGGAAGTTCCGCCTTGCTCTGGGCCGAAGCCAGCAGCAGCGCGAGGGGAATGCTTGAAACCGGCGTGCGGATGGCCCTGAGCCCCAGTTCCGTAATGGCTCCGTCTTGGAGCATGCCGAAATTATGGAGCATCGCCGTCGCCGTCTTTTCCCGTGCCTCCGGAATTGAGGTCGGCAACTCAATACCCGCGATTCTCTCGTCTCTCGTCTTTCGTCTTTCGTCTAATTCCAGTGCTGCCTTCTGCAGAATCAGTTCCGACGGTTCAATCTGCAGCACCTCGGGCACGATTCCCCTGGGCATCCGCTTTTCGGATTCTTCGCTCCAGAGCCGAATGGCGCATCCGTTTTGCGTACGTCCGCTACGGCCGCTTCTCTGGATGGCGTTCTGCATGGAGATGGGGAGCGTGCGGAGTACGTTCACCTTCTCGCTGTCGTCGTAGAGGCTCACCCGCTCGATACCGCTGTCCACCACGCCCGTGACGTTGGGCACCGTGATGGAGGTTTCTGCGATGTTGGTGGTAAAAATGACCCGGGGCCGTTCCGTGACTTCGAAAATGCGGTCCTGGGTTTCACGGTCCTGCCCGCCGTACAGTTCCAGGAATTCTGCGCAGTTGTTGCCCAGCGCTTCGGCGGCGGCGCTGTGGCAGCGGGCGATTTCGGCCTTGCCCGGGAGGAATACCAGGGTGGTCTGCCAGATGCCATTGCGGTAGAGCGTCTTGAGCGCCCGCACCACTTCGGCGTCAAGGCCAACTCCCGAAACCAGGGAGGTTCCTGTGGCGGGCGTCTGGTTGATAATCTGCACGGGGTAGAGCGGATGGCCGAGGCTCAGGCACTTGACGCCGAGAACCGCTTCCAGTTCGTCGCGGTTCAGCGCCGCCGACATGACAGCGACACGAGTCGCTGTCATCCCCGGCTTGACCGGGGATCTCCTGTTCATAAAATATCCGAACAGCAGGTCCATATCGGCCTTGCGCTCGTGGTATTCGTCAAAGACCACCCAGTCGGCGTCCAGCTTGCCGTGCAGAAGTTCCTGCAGAAAGTTTCCGTAGGTCTGGAACAGAATCCGCGTGTCTGCGCTCTTGCAGCCTTCTTGCCGGAACTGGTAACCGACGGTCTTGCCGCAGGGCTCCCCGTGGAGCTTTGCCGAAAACTGGGCGAGGGCGAGGGCCGCAATCCGGCGGGGCTGCAGCACCACTACGCGGCCCTTGCAGTGCTTGCTCAAGAAGTAGGGGATGAACAGGGACTTGCCCGAACCCGTAGGAGCTTCAATCAGCAAGTTGCGGGACTCTTTGAGAGCCGCGGTAAGCTTGCTTTCTTCTTCGGCGAGGGCTAGGTCTGTGTATTTCATCACGGGGTTTTAGGGGTGCCCCCTAGGTGAAGGGGTAGCTGGAGCCGCTTGGAGATCCCCGCCTGCGCGGGGATGACATGGGGCGGAAGCGAGGGGGAGACTTCCCCCTTACCTCGGATATTTCAGTTTTTCGCCGGTGGCGTGGTCTATGTAGGGAGGCTTGCCTTCGCGGAACTTCTGGTTGATGACCAGGTTCTCGATACGGCGGCGGAGCCCCTGTTCGGTCTTGCAGAAGAAATAGACCACCTTGTTGGTGCCGGGAACCAGGAACATGGCCAGCTTGTACTTTTGGCGCACGGCGCGGCGGAAGAACATCATGTCCTCTTTCTTGGGAATCACCAAGTTGCTGCCTTCCTTGGTTTCGCAAATCATGTCGGCATCGGCCAGCAGCGCCTTGGACTTTTGCTTAAGGGCGGCGAAGTTGGGTTCGGTGTTCTTGCGGATGGTTTCGAGGCTGAACGCTCCGCCACCTTCCTTGAGGGCCTTGCGGAGTCCGCGAAAAGCGAACACGGCAAGCACGATGACCACCAGGGCGACAATATAGGGCCAATAATTGGCGAGAAAATCTAACATAAAAACCTCGTAATTCGGCGGCTTTGACGGCCACAATTATAGCAATTTATTGGTGTTTCGATAAACTAGCCCAATTCCCTTGCCAGTTCAATCAATGTCTGTACGCCGAATCCGGTGGCCCCGTATTCGGTGTATTTCCATTTCTTGGTCACAAAGGCGGTGCCCGCGATATCCCAGTGGGTCCAGGCGGTATTCTCGGGGACGAATTCTTGCAAGAAGAGGGCTGCAGATATAGCACCCGCGTCGCTCCCGGTGTTCTTCAGGTCGGCGAATTTGTCCTTGAGGGCGTCGGCGTATTCTTCTTCGAGAGGCATGCTCCAGAACTTTTCGCAGCAGGCCTCGCCGCAGTTGATGACCATCAGGGCAAGGTCATCGTCATTGCTGAAAAATCCCGTTACCGCATAGCCCAGGGCTCGGACCATGGCGCCGGTGAGGGTGGCAAGGTCCACGATGTGGGTGGCCCCGATGAGGCCTGCTTCGGCAAGTCCATCGGAGAGGACCAGGCGGCCTTCGGCATCGGTGTTGTCCACCATGACGGTCTTGCCGTTTTTTGCCTTGAAAATGTCGCCGGGCAGCACCGACTTGTTGCCGATGGCGTTTTCGGCCAGGCAGCAGACGGCACTCACCTTGACGGGGAGTTTCAGGGTGGCAATAGCCTGGATGGCGGCCAGCGCGGTGGCTGCTCCGCTCATGTCGCTGATCATCTCGGGCATGGACTTGGCGGGCTTGAGGCAGAGTCCGCCGGTGTCGAAGGTAAGGCCCTTGCCGACGATGACCAGGTGGTCGCGGGAGGTGCGGCCTTTTTTACCTGCGGATTTGCCTGCAGATTTGCCAGTCGCAAATTTCGTGCCGTCGTAGCTGAGGGTAATCATGTGGGGCTCGTGGGAGCTGCCCTTGCCCACAGTCACGTGACCCATGAAGCCTTCTTTTTCCAGCTGCTTCATGTTCCGCACCTTGATGGAAAGCCCCGGCGTGTACTTGGCGATAGTCTTTGCATCTTCGACGAAGGCGGCTGGGTAGAGGTCAGAGGCGCTGGTGTTAATCAGGTTTCGTGCCAGGGTGATGGCTTTCTGTTCTACGGCCACTTCTTCGGCGATTTTCTTGAAGGCGGCGGCACGGTCACCGGCCACGATTTCGAAGGTCACCTGGAAATTTTCTTTCTGCTTGCTCTTGTAGGCGTCGAACTTGTAGTTGGCGTAATGGAGACCGTGGAGTATGGCCTTGAACTGTTCGTCGGCGGCGTCCGCCAAAAACAGGCTCACGCAGGGAACTTGCCGTTTCATGGTCCTTTGGGCCAGGCGGTAGGCCGCCATGCGCAAGTGGTCAAGGGTGGAAAGTCCGCGTTCCTTGGCGGCATCGACGAAGAAGGTGTTGCATCCGTCGATTTCAAGGAATTCCAGGTCTTCGAAGGGGCCATCCTTGATGCCCTTCAGCACGGATTCCACCTGGGATTCACCCTTGGCGGAAAGCACTTTTGAAAATAGGATGGACTCTTTGACAAAGAAAAGGGCGTAGGCCTTGTCGGCTTTGGCCTTCGCCGATTCAGAAGAAATAATGTTCATATTCATGCGTTAAATGTAGCTAATCTAGCCACGCACCTTAACACCCAATCGGCTCAATCGATTGTACAATGCCGTGCGGAGCATGCCCAAGCGCTCTGCAGTAAGGCTTACGGAACCGCCGTTTCTGGCGATGGAGTCGGTCAGGAACTGTCGTTCCTGTTCCAGCAGGTATTCCTTGAATTCGTTGTAACTGTTGCAGTAGGCGATTCCCGACGGAGCTTTCTCCTGGTATAGCCCTTCGTCGATTTGCAGGTCTTCGGGTTTCAAGAATCCCGGGTTTGCAAAGCACAGGGCCCGCTGGATAACATTTTCCAGTTCACGGATGTTTCCTGGCCACTGGTGGGCTTGCAACTTTTTTAGGGCTTCGGGAGACAAGATGAAATTCTCGCCTTGGGGGGCGTACTGCCTTATGAAATAGTTCGCCAGGTCTTCGATGTCTTCTTTGCGGCTCCGCAGGGGGAGAATCTGGATGGGAATCACGTTCAGGCGGTAGTAAAGGTCTTCGCGGAATCGCCCCTTGCGGATTTCTTCGCTCAGGTCCCGATTGGTGGCGGCGATGATGCGCACATCCACATGTCGGGTCTTGTTTGCCCCGATGGGGCGGATTTCCCTATTTTGAATGACCCGCAGGAGTTTCACCTGGGCGTGTAGCGGCATGTCACCGATTTCGTCCAAGAAGATGGCGCCGCCGTTGGCCTCTTCGAAAAGGCCGATTCGTTCGTTTTGGGCTCCGGTAAAGGCTCCGCGGGTGTGACCGAAAAGTTCACTTTCAAAAAGGGCGTCGGGAATGGCGCTGCAGTTCACGGTGACAAACCGCTCGTACATGCAGGCTATGGCCCGGGCCACCAGGTCTTTGCCCACGCCGGATTCGCCCTGTATAAGGACCGGCCCCGTGTGGAGAATGGTCCGTTCCACTGTTTTGCGCAGGGACTCCATGGCGGGACTTTTCCCAACCAGGTGGCTCATCCGTTCCCTGAAAATCATCTTGGCGCTGTAGATGTCCTTGAGCCTCAGAATCTTGCTCATCAGGTGGAGTTTCAGGGACTCTACCGACAAAATAATGTCGTAGAGGTTGTTGGGAATGGAGATGAATTTTTCGGGATCCTCGGCATAGACGAGAATCATGGTATCCGGTTTTTCAAGGCGGATGGCGGTCAGGGCCTCCGCATTGCACTGGACAAAGGAATCCAGGTCCCAGACGATGATGGGAGAGGTGACCAATTCTGCTTTGGTCCAGGCGGTAAAGGTTTCCAGTTCGTAGTTCACCGACGAAAGCACATCCTGGATAAAGGCGGATGTGTCGGTTTCGTTGGAGAATAACAGGATGGAGGACAAATTATCCTAATTCCTTACTTCTTTTTGTGCCTGCCACCACGGCCTTGATGAGGGTGCTGCGGAAAGCGCCTTCTTCGAGAGCGTCTACGCCAGCGATGGTGGTGCCGCCGGGGGAGCAGACCATGGCGCACAGGTCGCTTGGACTCTTGCCGGACTGCTTCACCAGTTCTACGGCCCCTTCGATGGTCCCGAGGGTGAGTTTCAGCGCAACGTCACGGGTGAGGCCTGCTTTGACGCCTCCGCGGGTAAGGCCTTCGATGAACTCGAAGACATAGGCGGGGGCACTACCGGAAAGTCCGGTGACGGCGTCCATCAAACTTTCGGTGACGCGACAGGTGACTCCGATGGTTCCAAAAATTTCTTCGGCGGTCTTCAGGGTGTCTTCGGAGACGCCGTCGGTGGCAAGCGCCACCGTGCCCCTGCCCACCGTAAGCGGCAGGTTCGGCATCACGCGGAGCACCTGGTTCTTGCTCCCGAGTGCGGCGAGGAGCGATTCCCGCTTGACGCCAGCCATGATGCTCACGAAGGTCTTTGTGCCCTTGATGGCCTTGACGGCATTTTTCCACTCGTTGGACACGAGTTTGAAAATTTGGGGCTTCACGCAAAGGAAGGTAATGTCCGCCTTTTTGACGCCTTCTGCGAAGTTCTTGATGCGTACACAGCCCAGCTTGCTTACCGCCGCTGCGGCAGTATCGTTGGGGTCAAAAAAGAAGATGGACTTGGGGCTGACTTTTGCGTTCAAAAGTCCACGGAGGATAGCTCCTCCCATATTGCCAGTGCCAGCAAAGAAGATATTCTTGTTCATAATCAAATGCCTTCTAATTCCTTAATAATCTAGCAACAATTACCCGTTCATGGAGTTCAAGAAGTCGTAGTTGGTCTTGAAGGACTTCATCTTATCTCGCATGAATTCCATGATTTCCACGGTGGTCATGTCCTGCAGGTAGCGGCGGAGCACCCACACGCGGCGGAGTTCGTCGTCGGACAAAAGCTGTTCTTCTTTGCGGGTGCCGGACTTGAAGATGTCGATGGCCGGCCAGATGCGCTTTTCGGCGATACGGCGGTCCAAAACCAGTTCGTTGTTGCCGGTACCCTTGAATTCTTCGAAAATCACTTCGTCCATGCGGCTGCCGGTCTCGATAAGGGCCGTGCCGATGATGGTGAGGGAGCCGCCGTTCTCGATTTTACGGGCAGCACCGAAGAATCGCTTGGGCCTGTGCATGGCGTTGGCGTCCACACCGCCGGAGAGGATTTTTCCGGAGTGGGGAATCACCACGTTGTTTGCGCGGGCAAAGCGGGTGATGGAGTCCAGAAGAATCACCACGTCGTTTCCGTGTTCCACCATGCGCTTGGCCTTTTCGATGACCATGTCGGCCACCTTGATGTGGCGGGTGGGTTCTTCGTCGAAGGTAGATGCCAGCACTTCGGCCTGGATGTTCTTGCCTCGGGCAGCACCTTCTTCGCGGAGACGGTCCACCAGCTTGCGCATTTCCGTCACTTCTTCGGGGCGTTCGTCAATCAGGAGCACCATCAGCTTTACTTCGGGGTGGTTGATGGTGAGGGCCTTGGTGATGTTCTGCAGAAGAACGGTCTTACCCGTGCGGGGAGGGGCGAGAATAATGCTGCGCTGGCCCTTTCCGATGGGGGTGAACAGGTTCATGATGCGGGTGCTGTATTCTTGAGGGTCCCATTCCAGGTTAAGCCTTTCGATGGGGTGGATGGGCGTCAGGTATTCGAAAGCCACGCGACGTTTAGTCTTCTCGGGAGGCTCGAAGTTCACCGTGTCGATGCGCATCAGGGCAAAATACTTTTCGCCTTCCTTGGGCTGGCGGATCTGGCCGGTGATGGTGTCGCCCATCTTCAGGTCGTAACGGCGGATGATGTTACGGCTGATGTAGATGTCGTCGGGCCCCGCCAGATAGTTGTGGTCGGGGTTCCGCAAGAATCCGTGTCCGCCGTCGGGAATGATTTCCAGCACGCCCTCGGTATAGATGGGGCAGTCTTCGCCGGTGGTGGCGCTCAAAATGCTATAGACCAGGGCCTGCTTGCGCATGGTCTTGAAGTCGGGGATTCCCAGTTCGTCGGCCTGGCGCTGAAGCTCGAACATGGGGAGCCCGCGGAGTTCTCTCCACTTGGCCCGTGCGGCAGCCACCTTCTCGGGGTCCGGCGGCGGCAGCTGGATACTTTCGTCCAAAAAGTCGTCTTGGGGTAGGTTCTTGCCGTGGCGGTTCTTGAACTTGTTAAACTTGTTGAATTTGTTGTTGTTGAACTTGTTGTTGCCCTGGCCGCCCTGGTTATTCTGGTTGTTTTGCTGTCCCTGGTTGCCTCTGTTCTGATTTTGGTTGTTTTGCGCCTGGCCTTGGTTGTTCTGACCTTGCTGTTGGCCATTCTGGTTCTGGCCTTGCTGCTGGGCGTTCTGGGCGTTGCCCTGTTGCGGGTTCTGTCCCTTGTTTTCGGTCGGTGCGGCCGCAGCAACGGCTGGGGCTCCGTCGGCTACGGGTGCGGCGTTGCTTGCCTGCGCTGCTGCTTCAGCCGGGGCTACGGGTGTGGCTTTCGGTTCGGCTTTCTTTTCCGCTTCCATGAATTCGGCGGCGGCCTTCTGGACATCGTCATCTTCTTTTGCTTTTTTCGGGGGGCGACCGCGACGCTTGGGCTTGTCTGCCTCTGCGGCTTGATTCTGTTCGGGGGTCATAGAAACTTCGTTCAATCCTTCATCAGGATTACTTTTTGATCTAGGCACTAGATTATCCTTTGATATAGTAAGGTCTTTTTTAAGTGGAAAAGAACTTGAATGGGGGATATGGTAAGATGGAGAAATACTCTCCATAAAATTGGGAAGGCTTTGCACCCTCAACGCCCTATAAGATAAATAAAAAAAAAGTTTTTGTCAGCAAAAAACGGCTTAGATGTCAAAAAAAAGTGAAAAAATGACAAGTTGTTTTAACTATATTAGGGGTCGTGGAATCCTTAGAAAGAGTTTTTGTGGCTCTTGGCAGCAATCTTTCACCTCGGGGCAAGCGCCTCTCTGAGGGGCGTGACATGTTGCGTCGAATTTCTGCCGGTGGCTGGAAGGAAAGCCCCATTTACGAGACTCCGCCGGTAGGTCCCGAAGGCCAGGGTCCGTATTTCAACCAGGTAGTGAGTTTCTGGTATGCGGGCACGCCTACGAGGCTGCTCCATTATCTCAAGGGTTCCGAGTTGGTGCTGGGTCGCAAGCCCAGGGGACACTGGAATTCTAGGGAAATTGATTTAGATCTTTTGTATTACGGCAACAAGGTGCTGTCCGGCAGGCCGCAGGTCCCTCACGGGGAGATTCTGCACCGGCAGTTCGTGCTTGTGCCATTGAACGATATCGCCCCCGATTGGGAAGACCCGTTGAACGGGCGTACCGTGAAAAGTTTGCTTGCGGATTTGCTAGCCCGCGAGGGGAAAATCCCGTTCCGCACCGTCACAGGGGAGGAAGACTGATGCTTACGGACAAGGGCGTGCATTTTTTGGCCATTGAAGGGGTCATCGGGGTCGGAAAGACCACACTCGCTCGGATTATCGCCGAACGGTGGAACGCCTTCTGCATCGAGGAAAACTTTGCAGAAAACCCCTTCCTTGAAAAATTTTACGAAAACAAGGAAGCTTACGCCTTCCAGACCCAGCTGTTCTTTTTGCTGGACCGCCACAAGCAGTTGCAGAACACGGGAATCCAGAGCGACCTGTTCCACGACCTGCTGGTGTGCGACTACACCTTTGATAAAGACCAGATTTTTGCGGCCCAGAACCTTTCCGATAGCGAGTACACCATGTACGAGCAGGTGGCCCGCTCTCTGGACAAGGACCTGCCGAAACCCGACTTGGTGGTTTACCTGCAGGCCAGCGTCCCGACACTTCTGAACCGCATTCGCGGCCGTGGCCGCCAGATGGAAAAGGCTATTGAGGGTAACTACCTCAAGGACCTGCAAGAGCGCTACGACCATCTTTTCTGGCACTACCCCAGTGCCCCCGTGCTGATTATCAACACGGACAATATCGACTTTGTTCACAACGAAAATCACCTGAAACAAATTCTGGATGCTATTGCGGAGTGCCCGCGGCAGACCACCTACTTTGTTCCCGATGGTAACTAAGAAGGCAATATGCAAATCATCAAGACTATAGCGGAATTACGTGAAACCCTGAAACCCCTTATCAAGAAGGACAAGGTCATTGGACTTGTGCCCACCATGGGAGCTCTCCACGACGGTCACGGGGCGTTGATCAAGGAGTCCGTAAAGAACTGCGAAGTGACGGTGGTGAGCGTTTTCTTGAATCCTATCCAGTTCGGTCGCAACGAAGACCTGGACAAGTACCCAAAGCGTCTGGAAGCCGACGCCAAACTGGCGGAATCCCTGGGAGCGGACTATGTCTTTGCGCCCAGCGTTGCCGAGATGTATCCCGATGGCGACCCGCTGACCCTGGTGCGGGACGAAACCCTTGAAAGCATGTACTGTGGTGCTTACCGCCCGGGGCATTTCCGCGGTGTCTTGACCGTAGTGGCCAAGTTGTTCCTGATTTCCGGGGCGAACAAGGCTTTTTTTGGCGAGAAGGACTACCAGCAGGTGTTCCTCATCGAGAAGATGGTGAAGGACCTGAATTTCGACATCGAAATCCATCGTGTGCCTATCGTCCGCGAAGAATCTGGCCTTGCTCTTTCTAGCCGTAACGAATACCTGACCGCCGATGAACACAAGCAGGCGTTAGGCATTTCCGAAGGCCTGAAGCTGGCCAAGAAGGCATTCGAAGGCGGCGAGCGCGGCGTGGTGCGTCTCAGGGATATCGTGCTGAAGTCTGTGCTGGCCAACCGCGGTCAGGTCCAGTACGTGGAAGTGGTGAACCAGAAGAACTTGCAGAAGTTCAACGGCGTCCTCTGCGATGGCGACAAGGTGGTTATCCTCGTGGCCGCCTTCTTCGGTAAGACTCGCCTAATTGACAATATCGAACTTAACTAGTCGCTACTTCTCTGTAGCCGTGAACACCCCGTCCCAGGTTTCGCCCTGGGCTACGGGCGGGTTTACCTTATAAGCTTCGCAGCGCTTGATATAAACGTGTGAAGGCGTGGTCTTGGATCCCGGATCCCTGTCGGGATGGTGGGGCTCGTAATCCAGGCATTCCGTGAACAGTTTCTCGGCGCGGTCCCAGTCCATCGCTAAGTAGGCGGTGCGGGCCTGTTCCCAGATTTCCACCAGCTTGTATAACTGTGCTTCGTTTTCGCAGCCGGGCTTTGCCAGCAGTTCGAAGGTCTTGACGGGCTGGCTCTTGCCTATCACGCGGATGGTGTCCAGCGAGCGGTAGATGAACCGGCCTTCGTCCAGGTGTTTCTGGGTGTCTTCGCTTATCTGGATGTAGGCTCCGTACTGTTTGGCGGCGCTTTCCAGGCGGGCGGCCAGGTTCACGGCGTCGCCCATCATGGTGTAGTTCTTGCGCATGGTGGAACCCATGTTTCCGGTCACGATGTCGCCGGAGTTGATACCGATTCTCATGTGCATGTCGTGGACCACCTTGGGCCACTTGTTTCCTTCGCCCGCCCATTTCTTGCGGAGGGCCATGAGCTTGGTTTGCATATCTACGGCGCTGTCGCAGGCGTTCTGGGCGTGGTTGGGCAGCGGCATGGGGGCTCCGAAGAAGGCGATGATGGCGTCTCCTTCGTACTTGTCCAATGTGCCCTTGTTCTCTAGCAGGGTGTCCGTCATGGCGGTGAGGTATTCGTTCAGAAGTTCCACCAGCTTGCTGGGGTCCCCGATTTTTTCGGAGAAGGTGGAGAAGCTCGCGATGTCGGTAAAGTAGGCGGTGATGTTGGACTTGGAACCGCCCAGGGTAGGCATGATTTCGTTGTTCACCATCTCGTCGATCAGTTCAGGAGAGATGTATTGCTTGAAGGCATTTCCCAGGAAGCGCTTTTCCTTGGTCTCGAAATAGAACTGGATAATCAGGGCGATAATGTTGGTGAACAGGATGGCGAAAATCTGCTTGGAAGCTCCAAGGTACAGGCCCTGTTCAAAGTAATGGTAGGCGGTGCCCAGGTAGCCGCCCATCAGCACAAAGGAAAGCGCAATGGAGATGTAGCTCTTTACGTAAAGGCCCACCAGCAGACAAACCAGGGCGAGCAACACCACGATAATCTGCTGGTAGCGTTCCTGCAGGGTCACCAAGAAATCGTCGTTCAGGATATTTTGGAGAATGGTGGCGTGGGTCAGCACGCCGGGGTAGTTTTCTTCGTGGGGGGCGGTCACAAAGTCGAACAGGGCCGGTGCTGCCGAACCCAAAATGAAAATCTTGCCCTGGAAAAGTCCCGGATCTACCCGGTTCTTGGTAATGTCGTAATAGGACAGGTGCTGGAAAACCCTTTCCGTTTCAGCTGTATTGTAGCGGCCCTTGTAATTGATTTGGTAATGTCCCCAGCGGTCGATGGGAATCTGTTTCACCTTGCCGAACCGGATTTCTTTGCCTTCGCCCAGGTTGTTGATGCTCTCTTCGGAGGTGTTGATAATGTCTGTCAGCACGTCGTTGTTCAAAATGACCAGGTTGGATACCCACTTTTTCTTGGCGATGTCGTAATGGATGTCCATGTCCATGGAAATATGGGTAGGCTTGTTTGGTGGAAGCCTCTGCAGTGAGTCCGCAAAATACTTGACGGTATTCACGATATAGGGAGTAATGACAGTTTCTTCGTCTTCTTCGCTGTCGGAGAGCACAAACCGGCCTGCACCTTCTTCGTCCCGCTTGACGGTGATGTTTTCGGCCACCTCTTTTTCTTCGTCTTCGCCCAGGGAATCCAGCATGGTGGCGTCAATCTGGAAAAGGGCGTCGGAAAGGGTCTCGTTCAACATCTGGCCTTCGAAGATTTCGAAGGTGACGCTTCCTTCGCTGTTCTTGGTGGCGATGATTTTTGAGGAAATGTCGATGAACTGGCTGTTTTCTTCGGGCTTCTTGGCGGCTTCCCTGATTTTTTTATGGAGCGCCTGGAACATGGGATAGCTGAACTGGGGGAAGGTGGTGTGGTAAAATCCCGAGGAATCCCTGTAGATGCCGAAAGGCTTGCCCAGGTCGATGAACTGCCCCATCTTGATTTTCACGTTTTCCGGTTTCTGGTGGAAAAGGTGCAAAAGTGTCATCAGGGGCATGGTGGAATAAATCTTGCTTTCGGTCCCGGAGTAGAGCTCTGGATTGGGAAACCGGTAAAGGAGGGACACGCGGCGGACTACGCCGTCGTCATCGGGGTAGGCGTTTACCGAACCCATCTGGGCTCCTGCTTGGGCCAGTTCCGGGAAGATGTTGTCCAGCAGGTCCTTTGGCTCGATGTTCTGGGCGGAGTCTACTTGCGAAAGTTCGAAAGTGGAACTGTAGCCGATTTCGTCGGCCCGTTCGGCGGTGCTGAGGGGCCTCCACTGTGATTCGTGCTTGTAGGACTGGTAACTATCAAAAATGTTGCAGACGATGGTGTTCCCGCTTTCCTTGACGGCGCTGACCAGCATGGAGTCGTAATTGTAGAACGTTCGGATGTCGCCCCCCAGGGAATCCCAGGGCGTGTCCGGGCTCAGCTTGTTCAGCATGGTGGTGACCTGCTGGGTTTTCTGTTCGCCAAAATCGGCATTCTTGAACAGAATATCGAAGCCGATGGCCGATGCCCCTCCGTTGCTCAGGTTCTTGACCACTTCGGCGTGGATGGAACGGTCCCAGGTGTTGTAGTTTCCTAGTTTTGCCAGGGAGGGTTCGTCGATATCCACGATAAAGATGTTTGGGTCGTAATGGCTGTTTAGGGCGTTCTTGTCGCCAGTTTCTTCAAGGTTGTGGGTCTTGCCCGTCTTTACCTTGAAGAACATGTCGTAGAATAGGTATTCAAGGGATTCTGCGCCGTTGCGGATCCCGTCCAGTTGTGGGTTCTGCACGTTGCCCAGGAACAAAATGAGAAAGACAAGGACAGAAGTGAGTCCAAAACCAATCAGGAGCTTCTTTAATTTTTTTGACAGTTTTATCTGCATGTTGTCAATAATAACAAATGGGTTTTAGTTATATTTCCAATGCAATGGCGAAGGAGCTTTAATTTGGCAACTCAAAAAAAGAAAACCGGTCGTAAAACAACACCTGCAAAAACGGAACAGGTTGATAATTCAGGGGACCGTTCCCTGGGAGCGATGGTGGTGGGCTACGGGCTCATCGCCCTGTCCGCTATAGCCCTGTTGTCTTGCATTAGCGTGGTCTATGTAGGTTCCGAAAAGGGGATCATGACCCGGTTCGGGGACTTCTTGAATTTTGCCTTCGGCAAGTTGCCCGTGGTTTTCATTATCCTGTCCGTGATGCTGTGGGGCTTGTTCATCACTTTCCAGGGCTTGCGCAAGAAACTGTTTCGCGTGGCTCTCGGCCTTTCTATCGTGGGCCTGGACCTGTGCGTTCTGATGTCCATTCCAGTTCATGGCAAGGCGGGCCTTTCCGAAGATGTATTCATCATGCGGGGCGGAATCGTGGGGCGCTTTCTGGATTCCAACATCGTGGGCCCCCTTTGCGGAGACGTGCTGTTTATTCCTGTAATAATCCTTTCTCTAGTTCTGGTGGCGGTGCTGTTCTTCTGCTTTAGCCTTCGTTTCGGGCACTTTACCGCCCTGTTCCGCAAGATTCGCGGCATAAAGGAAAAAGCCCCTGCTGGTGAAGTCGATGGCGAAAGCGCCGGGGAAGACTCCGACGAGACGACCACGGTTCGCAAGGGTATCACCATGGATGGCGATACCACCATCTTCAATATTCCCGACGCCTACAGGACCAAGCACAAGGGCGTATTGAAGCCTTTCAGTGCCCGCAAGAACTGGATGGAGGCGGTGGACACTTCCGCTGCGGAAACGCCCATGGTGGATGGGGTCGTGGAAGGAACCCATGTAGAGGGCTCCTTTGGAACGGTTGCTGAAAAGCCTGCTCCGAAACCCTTGGGCGAGGACCCTGAAATTTTGCGTTTGGAAAAGGAACTTCGCGAGAATGGAACTCACATGAGTGCTCTGGAAATTCGCGAAATCCGGAACAAGATTGCCGAAATACGCCGGGCCCGTGAAGAAATCAACTGGGAAAACGAACGCCAGGGGAACCTGGTGGTGAAGGGCGCTGTTCGCGGAGGCGAAAGCGAAACTACGGACGAGGCTACTGTCGTGGCGGGAGCGGCTTCAGACGAGGCCACCGTTGTGGCGGGTTCTGTCGAAGAAACCCAGGCGGCAACCGTCGCGAAAACGATGGCCGGCAATGAGGAGTCGACGCAAGAGGGCAACGCAGAACCGTCGGCAGAATCCGATGAAGATGAGGAGGACTTTATTCCCCAGGTGGTCTCTTCGGACGAGGTGGACCAGGACCCGAGTTATGTGCCGCCCGGCAATATCGGCACGTCTTCTGGCGGCACGACCGTCACCGGCTCCGGCGTTACCGGTATTCCACAGCCCGACCCGACGGTGCACTACGACGAATACAAGGTGCCCTCCGTAGATGAAATCCTTGACACCCACGAGCCCCAGCCGGCGGACTATACGGTGGACGAGTTGAACGCCATCGGCAAGATGCTTGAAGAAAAGCTGGAGAACTTCAAGGTGAAAGGCAAGGTGGTGGGCTGCGAAACGGGGCCTGTCATTACCCGCTTCGAGGTGGAACCAGGTCCGGGTGTGAAGGTCTCCCAGTTCAGCGCCCTGCAAGACGATTTGGCCATGGCCCTGAAGGCGGTGTCTATACGAATCCTCGCCCCGATTCCCGGAAAGGGTGCGGTGGGTATCGAGATTCCCAACCGCAAGATGCAGACTATTTTTGGTCGCGATATTTTTGAGAGCGATGCCTTCAAGCCTTCTCCCGAAAAGATTGTCATGGCTCTTGGCAAGGACATTTCCGGCGAGCCTTTTGCCATGGATCTGGCGAAGGCTCCCCACCTGATGATTGCGGGCCAGACGGGTTCCGGTAAGTCGGTGTGCATTAACGCCCTCATGGCCAGCATGCTCTTCAGCAAGACTCCCGACGAACTCCGCATGATTCTTGTGGACCCGAAGGCGGTGGAACTGAAGATGTACGAGAACATCCCGCACCTGCTTGCTCCTGTGATTACCAAGCCGGAGGTGGCCATACAGGCGCTCCAGTGGCTCTGCTACGAGATGGATAGGCGTACCGAGGTCCTTGCCTCGGCGAAGGTCAGAAACATTGGCGGTTTCAATGCCAAGTTCGAGGCGGGTGAACTCCCGGAAGAGGTTCCCGAAGAGGACCGTGGACACCGCATGGCCTTTATCGTGGTGATTATCGACGAGATGGCCGACTTGATGATGGTGGCCGGAAAAGAAATCGAGAAGAACGTGAGCCGCCTGGCCGCCAAGGCCCGTGCTGTTGGCATTCACCTGGTGCTTGCCACCCAGCGTCCGTCGGTGAAGGTGATTACCGGTAACATCAAGGCGAACCTGCCTACACGTATCAGTTTCAAGGTGGCCTCTAACGTGGATGCCCGTACGGTGATGGACCACGCCGGCGCCGAAAAACTCTTGGGCCGTGGCGACATGCTTTACAAGGCGGTAAATGCTCCCGACCCGGTGCGCCTGCATGGGGCATTCCTCAGCGACGAAGAAGCGGAAAAGCTGGCCGACGCCTGCTCCAACCAGAATGTGTGCTACCCGCAGCTGGAAACCTTCGAGGTTGCCGAAGAAGGCGGGGAAGGGGAGGACGGCGAAGAAAATGCCGCCATGAGCGAGAAGAAGGACAAACTGTTATTCGAGGTGGCCAAGTGGGCTATCGAATGCGGCAACGGACTTTCTACCTCTGCGGTGCAGCGCCACTTTAGCGTAGGCTACAGCCGCGCAGGCAAGATTGTGGACCAGCTGTTCGGTCTCGGCCTGTGCGCCCGCAGTACAGGCAATTCCAAACCCCGTGCCATGCTTATCGACATGGACCAGCTCATGCAACTGGAACGCTCCGGAACGTTCAGGTAAATGAGTTATTAGTTCTGAGTTACTAGTTACTAGATTAGTTCAATGTAAGTGTCTATAGTACCCAGTAATCAGAATCTAGTAGCTTGAAAATTCTAGTAACTGTTAACTAGTAACTTGTAACTTCATTATGAAAGAATTCGCTCCTGCAAAAATCAACCTGTTTCTAGACGTCATCCGCAAGCGCGAAGACGGTTATCACGACCTGGGAACCCTTTTCCAGACTATCGACGTGGGCGACATGGTTTCGGCCACCCTTCGAGACGACGACAAAATTACCCTGGAATACAACGTTCCTCAGGAATACCCCAAGGAATCGGACCTGGTGTTCAAGGCGGCAGCCCTGATGCAAGAGGCCTACCGTGTACCGAAGGGCGTTGACCTGTATCTGGAAAAGGTGATGCCCTTGGGCGCTGGTCTTGGCGGTGGCTCTGCCGATGCTGCAGCAACCCTCAGGTTACTGAACTGCCTCTGGAAGTTGGACCTGTCTATGGAGGCCCTGGAAGAACTGGGCGCAAGTCTCGGTGCCGACGTCCCCTTTCTGGTCAGAGGCGGCTCGGCTTTTGCCGAGGGCATCGGCGAAAAGCTTACGCCCATCGAACCGCTCCAGCTGAAAGACGGTCAGCACCTGCTCGTAGCGACCCCGCTGGACGCCGTTCCCACCAAGGACGCCTACGCCGGGGTTCCCAAGTCGGGCCCTGACCGCTGGGAGGTGTACAAGTCGGGTTTCAGGGCTGCGGCCGGTTCTAGTCCTGCAGAAAATTCGGGTTCCGCCATAGATTTCGCCCTGGAAAACGTCTTCAACAGTTTCGAGATTTCGGTATTCCCCAAGCACCCCTTGGTAGAACAGCTGAAGCAACAGATGATTCGCCTTGGGGCGACTTCTGTCCTCATGTCGGGGTCGGGAGCCTCCGTCTTTGGCGTTTTTGGGACCCGGAGCCAGGCGGAATCTGCCCTGGAATCCCTGAAACCTATTTCCAGATACCTCGCCGTGACCCGTTTTTTCCAGGGTTTTTAGGCGAATCCCTTTGAATTTTGGGCGTATTTTCTATATTTGCGCCACCATTGGGGTATCGTCAAGTGGTAAGACAACGGATTTTGATTCCGTTATTCGTTGGTTCGAATCCAGCTACCCCAATGAATTTTTTAACCATTCCAAAATTGGAGAAATACAATGGAACTCACAACGCTCAAGGCTACCTCGAGAGTGCTAGGTGCAAACCGCGAAAACAAGCGTTTGCGTAAGGCTGGTCAGATTCCGGCCGTCTATTATGGTAAGGGTACCGAGGCTTTGAACATCAGCGTCAGCGCTATCGATGTTCGCAAGGTCCTCGCTCCCGGTAAGCGTTACACTCTTCTGGACCTGGAAATTGACGGCAAGGCCGGCAATCCTGCGGTTATCTACAACTACCAGAAGGACGCCATCTCTCAGGCTATCGACCACATCGACTTTCTGAAGATTGACGAAGCTACTCCGGTGAAGGTCCGTGT
>JAEDLI010000038.1 GCA_016295375.1 Fibrobacter sp.
CACACGACGGAGAGGATGAAGAAACTGACGGCGAGAGAGGGAATGTTGCGCAGCAGGATAACCAGGTCCTGCCATTCACGCTGGATATAGCTTTTCATTTTGTTTTTTAAGGAAGGTTAGACAAAGACTTCCGGAAAAATTCTGCAACATCGCAGAATTCTAACGCGCCAAATATAGATTAATGGCGGGAATTTTTCAAGAGCTGTTAGAGATTCTGCAAGAATTCGGCCAATTCGCGGTTTATGCGGTCGTTCAGGGCGTCCGCTTCTTGCACGGTGTGGTACTCGTCGCCAGCAAAGTCCCGGGCGCGTTCACCGCAGATGTCTACACCGATGATTTTGTGGCTTGCGGCGAGGCCGGCGATGATTTCTTTGAGTGCTGCTACGTCCAGCGAACCCTGATCCCAGTTCGTGGCCGCGTAGGCGGGGGAGAGGGCGTCCTTGTCGATGGAGAGGTAGATGTTAGACGAGAGACGAGAGGCGAGAGACGAGAGAAGGTTTTCCTTTCCTAGTTCGCTTTCGCGGATGAAGGTGACCTTGTGCTGCAAGTCATTGCGAGCATCCGCAGGTTGCGAAGCAATCTCGGACTTGAATTCTTCTGCCAGGTGGTTAGCAACTCCGATGATGACAACGTTGTCTATGAACTTATTCTCTTCGAGAACCTTCTTGACCCAGCCCCCGCAACTGAGGATGTTCCCGAATCGCGGTTCTTGCATGTCGGGGTGGTGGTCGAAAATGACAAGGGAAAACGGTTCCTGGATCATGTCGGCCCAGATTTTGCTCATGTAGTGGTAATTCCCGTTGTCGAAGAAATGAATTCCGCCTGCATCTTTAATGCCCGCGTCGGCAATGCGCCTGCGGATGGTTTCGACGGCCTCGTCGTCGCAGTAGCAGTCCGTGCCCGGAATGTCGGTGCAGTCTATCCATGTGGCCTCTCCGGAGTGCCTTAGGCCTTCCATAAAGGGCTGGTCCTCATAGACGTTTGTAAAATTGCAGACGGTGATGGACATAATCTTGCCAAATTATAGCTATAAAATGAATTTATAGGTTGGGCCCCCTACGCAGTCCTGGAGCCGATTTCGCCCTTCGTCCCTAACCACTAATGCCGACATTCGTCTAAAAGACTCCTTTTCCTGCGTATTTACTAGAAACTAGTAACTAGTAACTAATAACTAAAATGCTATCTTTCCCCCGTAATTTTTTAAAGGATACCACAATGGAAATCCCCGAATCTTCGAATTTTGTACAAGACATCATCGTCAACGACCTCAAGACGGGCAAGCGCACCAAGGTGCATACCCGTTTCCCGCCCGAACCCAACGGCTACATCCACATCGGGCACGCCAAGTCCATCTGCCTGAATTTCGGTACCGCCATCAAGTACAAGGATTTCGGCGGCATCACGAACCTGCGCTTTGACGACACGAACCCCTCCAAGGAAGACGTGGAATACGTGGACTCCATCCGCGAAGACGTGAAGTGGCTCGGCTTTGAATGGAAGGGCGGCGAATACTTCGCCAGCGACTACTACGACCAGATTTACGCCTTTGCCGAAAAACTCATCGAGATGGGCAAGGCCTACGTGGAAGACCTGACTCGCGACGAGATGCAGGAATACCGCGGCAACGACGCCGGCAAGCCGAGCCGCCCGAGCCCCTACCGCGACCGCAGCATCGAAGAGAACATGAAGCTCTTCCGCGAGATGCGCGATGGCAAGTACGTCGACGGCGAGAAGTGTCTCCGCGCCAAGGTGGACCTTTCGAGCCCGAACATGAACATGCGCGATCCGGTCATTTACCGTATTAAGCACTGCACCCACCACCGCACCGGTGACAAGTGGTGCATCTACCCGATGTACGACTTTGCCCACCCGCTTTCCGACTGGATCGAAGGCATTACCCACTCCATTTGTACGCTTGAATTCGAAGCTCATCGTCCGCTGTACGACTGGTTCTTGATTGAACTGGGCCTGGACAATCGCCCGCAGCAGATTGAATTTGCCCGCCTGAACCTGACCTACACCATGATGAGCAAGCGCAAGCTCCTGGAACTGGTGGAGACGAAGGCCGTGATGGGTTGGAACGACCCGCGTATGCCCACAGTCTGCGGTTACCGCCGCCGTGGCTTTACCCCGAGCTCCATCCGCGAGTTCTGCGACCGCATTGGCGTGTCGAAGGCCGACTCCATGGTGGACGTGAACCTGCTCTACTTCTGCATCCGCGAAGAACTGAACAAGACGGCGAACCGCGTGATGGCGGTGATTGACCCGGTGAAGCTCGTAATCGACAACTGGGAAGACGGCAAGGTGGAAATGATCAAGGTGGAAAACAACCCCAACGATCCCGCCGCCGGTACCCGCGAAGTCCCCTTCGGAAAGGAACTCTACATCGAGGCCGACGACTTTATGGAAGAACCGCCCAAGAAGTACTTCCGCCTCAAGCCGGATGGCGAAGTCCGCCTGAAGGGCGCCTACTTCGTGACCTGCAAGAGCGTCGAGAAGGATGCAAGCGGCAAGGTGAAGGTGATTCACTGCGAGTACGACCCGCAGAGCCAGGGCGGCGAGACTCCCGATGGCCGCAAGGTCAAGGGCACTATCCACTGGGTTTCTTCGGCGCATGCCGTGGATGCTGAAGTGCGCCTCATCAACAACCTGTTTACGCTGGAAGACCCGGCACAGGTTCCCGAGGGCGAAGACTGGCACGACTACCTGAACCCGGAATCCATGGTGATTAAGCAGGCCAAGGTGGAGCCGAGCCTCGCGAACGCCAAGCTGGAAGACCGTTTCCAGTTCATGCGCCAGGGCTACTTCTGCCTCGATAGCGTTGATTCCAAGCCGGGCCACCTGGTGTTCAACCGCACGGTGGATCTCAAAGACAGTTTCGCAAAGACCGTCGCGAAGTAGTAATTCGAATTATTTTTAGCACGCGGTTTTGCACCGAAGGTGCCCGCGCAAATAATCTGCGATACCACAAATCGTTGACTTGAATGGAGCGGGTTATTAAGCGTCGGGAGTGGCTTAGGGAGGGCTTTGCCCGCCCTAGTCATTATTTCACTACGATCAGCGGGCTGGTCTCGCTGAGCAGGTAGTTCCATTCTTCGCGGATCTTTTCGTATTCGCTGGGATCGGCGTAGAGGGCGAAGGTGGTCCACTTGATTCCGCTCTCGCCGTTTGTAGCTTCAGCCTTTTCAAAGCTCATGTAGTCGGGAGCTCTATTTAGCGGCTTTGGTCCCGTGATGCCTACGGACTTGCCGCTAGGGGCCTTGACAGTTAGGTGGTAGCTGAACTGGGTCTCGTGAGGCATGCGGATAGGGTGGTGGCGCTTGGAGACCTTCGGGAGCTTGAAGAGGCTCTGTTCCCACACGTTGGGGAAGCGTCCCTTGAGTTCTGAGGCGCCCTGGCCGAAGTACCCCTTGGAGGCGTAGGTAGTCACGAGAATCAGGGGCTTGTTGAAGGCATCCAGATTTTCGATGCGGATGTTTCCGATGCTTACGTCAGGCACTCCTTCGGAGAGGAAGTTTTCCATCAGTTGTTCCTGTTCCTTGGTCTCGCGACCGAAGAAACGGTTACGGATAGAACTGGCGAACTTGCCCTGCAGGGTTACGGAGTCGCGGAATTCGCAGGCACCGTTCTCGCCGATGAAAAGCCGGTGGTCTATGGCAATCTGGTGTTCCTGATTGTCTTCCAGGATGGGTGTGGTGATCACGTGACTGTTGTCGCCGTCGATAATCAGGGCTACCTTGCCTTCCATGTCCAGGGGAACGGGGCGGTCGTTGCCCGTCTTGTCGGTGGCGTCCACCCACATCTCGCTGACCTTGTCCTGTTTGGGGATGTAGAGGATCATGTGGTTGAACTGCTGGATGGTGGGCAGGTGCTCGAAACCTTCTTCGGTGAGGTGGATGGCGGTGAGGTAACTCTTGACTCCGATGGCCGCAAGCATTTCCTTGAGCAGGAGGGCCATGTCCTTGCAGTCGCCACGACGCTCCTTGAGCGTCACTTCGGCGGTCTGGGGAATCAGGCTGTGACCGCCGAAGCGGACATCGCGGTAGCGGATGTCGTGGCGCACGAACCGCACGATGGCCTTGACGGCCTCGTCGCCGATCTTGTTGCCCCGGACTTCGAAGGCCTTTTCCCGCACGCTGACGGCTTGCTTGAACTGGTGCTGTATCAGGTTCTGGTAGTCGTCGCCCACGTCTTTCCATTCCTGCTTGCCCGTAAGCATCAGGCCCGAACCGAAATCGCGATAGACGGGCATGTACATTTCCTTGCGGACCACCACGGGATTCTCGATTTTCCATTCCCGACCGCCCTGGATGTTGTTCCGTTCCAGGGTGCCGTATTCTTCGGTGGTAAAGCGGCTGGTGTCGGCGTAGATGCGGAAAATGGATTGTCCCACGGGGATATCCCGGCTGCTCACGTAATCGGTGTAGGGGATCATGCCCTTGGTCTCGATGGCGGTCCGGCTGAACTGCAGGTATATAAAGTCGCCGGGAGCCAGTTCCTGCAAGGGAAAGTGTGCGGTCTGGGATTCGTTTCCGCCGCCGATTTCTGTGGCGTAGGTAATGTAGGCTCCGGAGAGGCTGGCCTTCTGTTTCAGCGTCCAGGTGGAGTCATAGACTTCAAGGGCGTTCAGGTAAATCCGGTCGTAACCCGGCAAAAAGTCGAAGGTGAATTCCCTGTAGATGGCGGTCCCGCGAATGTCCAGGATTTCCATGAGCATCTCTTCGCTCCGGACCCAGGGCTCGTTCTTTTCGGCTTTGAGCAGTTCCTTGCTGTAATGGACTACGGCGGGGAAGTCCCCATCCACGGCGGCTTTCTTTGCGGTGGGCGAAAGCAGGCTTTTCAGGTCGTCAGTGCGCTTTTCGATGGGGGTGATTGGCTTTTGTAGGGTGCGGTTGTCCGCCTTGCCCAAAAACGCCTTGGTGGCGCTGAGGAAACTCTTGGCGTCTTCGTTGTCGGGCTTTAAGGAGAGTGCCTTGGTCAGGGCCTTTTCCGCTTCACGGTAGTTTCGGGAGTAGAAAAGGATTTTCCCGTGCATGGTCCAAATCTTGTAGTCGTTCTGCGCCTTGGCGAGTGTCTCTTCGCTGATGGCACGGGCTTCTTCGTAACGGCCCAGAAACATCAGGGCATCCATCAGGGTTTCGCCCAGTTCCTTGCTCATGCCGAATCTTCCACGTACACCGTACAGAATATCCACCGCTTCGGCGTACTGGTCAAGCCCCATGTAGGTCTTGGCGAGGTAAACGCCCAGGCGGCTGCTGGGTTGGGTGTCGTAGAGCCTCTGCACCACGATCAGGGACTGGTGACGCTGGCCAAGTCCCCACAGGGCGTCGCTCAGGTTGATGACGTATTCCGGGTTGTTTGGGGTGTACTGCAGGGCCCCCTCGGCACATTCGCGGGCACGACCGTAGTCGAATACCGCCTCGTACATTTCGCCCAGAATAGAAAGCAGCTTGCCGTTCTTGCGGACCAGTTCCATCTCGCTTTCGAAGTGGCTGATGCCAGGACCATAGAGTTCCTTGAGCTGATAGACGAACCCGCAGTTGATCAGGTACAGGGGTTCTTCCGGGTCCATCTTGTTGGCCCGTTCGAAGTAGCTGAGGGCTACCAGGGGCTGGTCTTCCAGCAATCGCAAAATTCCCACCTGGCTCATGACGGCGGCGTTGAACTTGGCCTGCTTCTTGGCGGATTCGGCATCGCTGGCCTGTTCGGGCTTGGCTCCCACGGTTACGCCTTCGATGGCGTTGTCCATGACCTTGCCGTATTTCTTCTTGTTGATCCCTTGGGTCCAGGCTACGGCCAAAATCCCGCGACCGTCTTCGTAGAAGAACCGGCCCTTGTAACTGAAGTCAAAGCGGTTCACCGTATGGGTGAGGGTGAACTCCTGAGCGTAGCGGTCGCCAACCTTGACCCGCCTGCTTTCTAGGCTGGGTTCGTTTGGATCTACGCCAAGTCGAACCAGCAGCACCTTGAACAGGTCCTGGGAGGAAACCTCTTCGGCGGGCACAAGGGCTCCATAGATAAAGAAGGAAACGTCTTCGTCCTTGTTGGTGAGCACTAGGTCCGGGTCGTTGTTCTGCTTGGAAATGCCGTTCCAGAAATGCCAGAGGGTGTCCTTTACCGCCCAACGGTAGCCCAGTGCCTCGGAGGTGTAGTCCTGCAGGTGCTCCGGCGAAAGTTCCGGGCCTTCTTCCCGCTGGATTTCTTTCAGTTCGAAACTGGCGAAAAATTCCTGCCATTCCTCTTTCAGGCCACCTGCGGGGGGCAGGTTGTCCGAAGCCGAAAGGGTGAGGGTGTAGATGCGGTTCCCGCTTCCCGTGACAAGGCCTACCGCCTCGTAGGGAGTGTCGTAACGCTTGCCTACGATGTCGAAGAAGGCTCCCGTGGCGCCGAAGGCCTCTTCGGGGTAGGTTTCGGCCAGAGTCGCCTTCTTGCCGCTGGACTCGAAACTCTGCATCTCGATGCGGGCCCGGTCCATCAGGTTCATGGGTTCGCCTTCGGCAAGGGTCACTTCCCGGAGTACCGCCCTCCGGCCGGTGCGGGCGTTGTAGAATTCGTAGGGGGCACCGTCTTCGCCGCCAATCATGGCCCAGTCGCCACCGGGATTCTTGAAGCGGTAGCCCTTGGAATCCAGGGCTGTGGCGCTGGCCGACCTGTTTTCCGGGTCTTGTGTCTCGGAGGATGCAGGGGCGTCGTCGTAAAAGGCGTCTGTGGGGGCCGGTTTGGCCTTTTCGTCCGGTGCACTTTTGGGGCTTGTTTCGGTCAGGGGCTCACCGTTACCGGCGCAGGAGGCCAAAATCTGTAACAATAGAACAAAGCTTATGGACCAGAGGCTTCTTTTTAGGGGCTTCATATCTTTTTTAATGAATATTTTTTTCAAAACTACCTTACTTAAACGGTGTAATTTTAGTAAATTTGGAGCCAAGAACGCACTTACCTACTGGGTAGGTGGCAATTTCAACAACAAACAAAAAGGATCCAATAATGGCTCTTAAACTCGGTATCAATGGTTTCGGCCGCATCGGCCGTATGGTGTTCCGCGCTGCTGTGGAAAACTTCTCCAAGGACATTCAGGTTGTCGGTATCAACGACCTCCTCGACGTTGACTATCTCGCTTACATGCTGAAGTACGACTCCGTGCACGGCGCTTTCAAGCACGACGTGTCTTTCGAAGGCAACTTCCTCATCGTCGATGGCAACAAGATTCAAGTGTTCGCCGAAAAGGATCCCTCCAACATCACTTGGGGTGCCCTCGGTGTTGACGTTGTCGTGGAATCCACTGGCTTCTTCCTGACCGACGAGCTCGCCCGCGCCCACATCAAGGCCGGTGCCAAGAAGGTCATCATGTCCGCTCCTTCCAAGGACGCTACCCCGATGTTCGTTTACGGTGTGAACCACCAGACCTACGCCGGCCAGGACATCATCTCCAACGCTTCCTGCACCACCAACTGCCTCGCCCCGATGTCCAAGGTCCTCAACGACAAGTTCGGCATCAAGCGCGGCCTCATGACCACCGTTCATGCTGCAACTGCTACTCAGAAGACTGTTGACGGTCCTTCCAAGAAGGACTGGCGCGGTGGCCGTGGCATCCTCGAAAACATCATTCCTTCCTCCACTGGTGCTGCCAAGGCCGTGGGCAAGGTTCTCCCGCAGCTCAACGGTAAGCTCACCGGTATGAGCCTCCGCGTTCCGACCTCCGACGTTTCCTTCGTTGACCTCACTGCCGAACTCGAAAAGCCGGCTACCTACGAAGAAATCTGCAAGGCCATGAAGGAAGCTTCTGAAGGCGAACTCAAGGGCATCCTCGGTTACACCGACGAAGCTCTCGTTTCTACCGACTTCCGCAACGACGCTCGCACTTCCATCTTCGACGTCAAGGCTGGCATCCAGCTCGACCCGACCTTCGTGAAGGTTTGCGCCTGGTACGATAACGAATGGGGCTACAGCAACAAGGTTTGCGAAATGGCCCGCGTCATCACCAAGTAAGATTTCTACATGGCGCTAGTAGTGCGGACGCAATAATCAGATATCCGCACTTCCGCTAAAAAATCTTTCAAATTCCCTGCCGGTAACCCCGGCGGGGAGTTTTTGTTTTTAGGGGCTAGGATCTAGGGGCTAGGATTTAGGGGTTAGGAAAGACGGTCTCAAGAGGTGTCATCCTCGCGGAGGCGAGGATCCGCTTGAAGAGTTCGTGCCCAGGCTTTACTTGGCCGTTGTGGTTGTGTCTTTGGACTGTGCGGCCGTCGTATCTGCGGGTTGTGGCGTGCTCAGCGTGTCGATTTTTCGCTTGACGCTGGGAAGCATCTTCTGCAAGTCGATAAAATCAACCTTTCGCTCTTCGGAAAGAGAGCGGATGGGCGCTTGGTATGCGGAATCTGCGACCCCTACGGTGTCTATATTCCATAAATCGAACCAGGAGAGGAACAGTGCGGCCCATTCCTTCGCCCAAATTTTTTTTGCCTCACGGTTAGAAAACCATCTTTCCGGGACGAATACGTAAGACGAATCTCCAGATACAATGAAGTGTGGCTTTCCACCGGCAAGGGTGTTGAAAATTTTTGCAGCGCGTTTTGTGGCTGCGGTTCCCGTTATAAGCAATACGGTGTCTGCATTCCGTTTTTTTAACCAAGGAATAACAGTACGGGCTTCTTCTAGAGTCGATGGATCGTTGTGTCGCGCAAGAAATACAGAATTGCTATCGAAATCCCCTTGTTTCATGAAGTCTTCAACATAAAAGTCTGCATTATTCCTGTCCTTGAAAACCCGCCTTCCCAGGATTAAAACGGAATCGACCTTGCCTTCGCGCATTAATTTTGCAACATAGTTCGTTCGTTCCATATCGGGGCCTTGTCCGTCTAAGACAGCTACCCATTTTACATGGGTGAAGTGGTCTATCTGTTCAAGCCAAAAACCGCTGGTCGTAATGATTAGGTAAAAAGCCAGCAGGACTATAAAGAACAGGGTTGTAGTGATCCAGTATATTTTTCTAGATGCTTTCTTGATTCGCTTGTCTTTTTTCAATAGCATGTTGAATTCCTTGGCGCAGATCTACCACTTGTACAATATAGCCGTTTCACCGTCGTCGTAATAGCGTTCCCGCTTGCCGTACGCCTGGAATCCGTGTTTTTCGTAAAGGGCTCTTGCTTTTGAATTTCCTTCGCGGACTTCCAGAAAGCAGTGTTCGCCTTTATCTCGATTCAGTTTGCCCAGACCATGGTGCAAGAAAGCCGATGCGATTCCTTTTCGCTGAAAATCTGAAGCTACGGCGATGGTCAAAAGCTCTGAGTCGGATTCCATCAGGTGGAAAATGGCATAACCGGCGAAAGCTCCGTTTTCTTCGTCCACCAGACAGAGGGCGTAGTTTGCGCGAAGTTCGGAGAGAAACTGTTTCTCATTCCAGTTTTGGAAGTCAAGAGCCGACTGCAGGGCTAAAACGTTGGTGAGGTCTGCTTCGGTCATGGGGCGTATTGGCATGGTAAACCCCGTTAAAGCTTAGTGTCCCTTCTCGAAATAGGAAGGCTGGATGTAGTTGGCTTCTTGAATCAGGGACGGTTGATGCTTCTCGAAAAGCTTGGCCCAGAGACTTAGGGGATTGCCCTCGTCGAGAAAGGTTTTAACGCCTTTGTCAGTGAAAAAATCTGTTAGGCGGATGTCGTCATGGGCGGTAGAGTCAACCACGACGAACTTGGGTTCTTTCGCACGGAGTTTTGCGATGACATCTTCCGTTGAATCGAAGAATTCCTGGCCGTTGAGGCGCAGGTACCAGTAATCTTTACGAGCCTTTACCACGACGGCTGTGTCGGGGGCCTCGGAAAAGCATTCCAAAGCCTCTAGCGTTGATACTCCGTAGAGTTTGCGGGCTCCGCTGAAGCAGATTCCCTGGCAAAAGGCCACGCCGGTCCTGAGACCGCTAAAAGAGCCCGGCCCGAGAGTCACCATGACCCGGCCGATATCCTGGAGGGCGATGCCGCTTTGTTCCAGCAAGTTGTCCAGGTTCTTGCTGAGGGTTTCGCCCCGGGCTTCGGGATCAACGATTTCTTTGTAGAATATCCCTTCGTGCCCTTCGCCGGTTGCGCCCGCGATGGCTATGGAAATTCCCTTTCGGGAGGTGTCTACAAAGAGGTCGAAGGACATGGATAGGTGATAGGTGGTGGGTATTAGGTAGTAGGGGCTTAGTGGTAAGTGGTTAGTGGTTGGTGTTGGTGGTTAGGACCGAAGGTCCGTAGGGCGTAGCCCGTTAGGGTTGCCGGTTTCAAGAGTTGTCATTCTCGAACCTCATAACTCACCACTCATAATTCACAACTCACAACTCATAGCTCACTTACCTTCTGATAGCAAGGCTCTTGTCAATAATCAGGTCGATGAGACTGGAGTAGGTGATGCCGTTGCAAGCCGCCTGTTGCGGGAGCAGAGACGTGGGGGTCATGCCGGGCAGGGTGTTGGTCTCGATGGCCCACAGGTTACCGTCCTTGTCGATACGCACGTCGGTACGGCTGTAGCCGGCACCGCCCAGGGCATAGTGGGCGTTCTTCACCAGTTCCTGGATGCGGGCGGTGAGTTCGGGCTTGAATTCGGCCGGTGTCACCTCCTGGCATTCGCCGTTGTACTTGGCTTCGAAGTCAAAATACTCACGGGTGGTCATGCGCATTTCGGTAGGCGGCAGGGGTTTTTCGCCTTCGATGTATCCACAGCTGGCTTCTTCGCCGGCGATGAATTTTTCGCAAAGTAGACGGTCGGAATCCTTGAACAGGTCCGTTGCAATCTTGCCGGCCTCGTCCAAGTCCTTGGCGATGCCGATACCGATGCTTGAGCCGCCCAGGGGGTCCTTGATGACCAGGGGGAATCCAAGTTCGTCAGAGACGCTAACCAGGGTGTCGCCGTTGAAGTCGTGCTTGAAAATCACGCGGTAGGGGGGCGTGGGGACTCCGTTTGCCTTGTAGATTTCCTTGGATTTGATCTTGTCCATGGCAAGTGCCGAAGCCAAAAGGCCACAACCGGTGTAGGGGATGCCCCAGTTTTCAAGCAATGCCTGGATGTGTCCGTCTTCGCCCCACTTGCCGTGGAGGGCCAAAAAGGCGATGTCTGCGGAGGGCAGTTCCGAAAGGGCCGGAGATTTTTTGGTCACGGCGGCGGAGCCTTCCAGGGAGCGGAAATAATTGACGGAGAAATTGTCTTTCTGGTAAGGGGAAAGTTCCCTTGCGGACCAGTGCCAGGTGCCGTCCTTGTCGATCAATACGGGGTGGATGTTATACTTTTCGGGATCCATAGCGCGGACCACGCCGGTGCCACTCACTACGGAAACATCGTGCTCTGTGGAGGAGCCGCCCATCAAAACTAAAACGCGTAAACGGGGCATTTTCAATTCCTTTAAAAATGACAAGAGAAATGTAGATATTTTGCAGGCGAAAGACAGTTTTGCCTGCGATTTTTATGTATTTTAGAAACCGTATGGAGAAAATGACAAGGGCGTTAACGATTGCCGGATTTGACGGCTCTGCTGGTGCGGGAATTCTCGCCGACGTGATGACCATGGCCCATTTCGGGGTCTATGGCGAGGCCGTGTGCACCGCCATGACGGAGCAGAACGAAAACGAGTTCGTAACCCCCGGCTGGGTCATCTGGGACCGTATCGAGGCACAACTTTCTACCCTGTTCAAGTCCTATACCTTCGAGTACGTAAAGATAGGCATGGTGGAGCATGCCAAGAACCTGGGCAGAATAGTGGATTTCGTTCGGGAAAAGTCGCCGGACGCTTTCATCTTGTGGGACCCGGTGGCCAGTGCCAGTGCGGGCTATCGTTTTTTGCGGAACATGGACCAAGACGACTTTGTACCCATCATGAAACGCCTGGACCTGATTACGCCAAATCAAGACGAATTCGCCCTTTTCGGGTTCGGCCTGTCGGCGTCTCGGGACGAAATCACGCTGGGCAAGGATTTTGCCTTGCTTCTGAAGGGCGGGCATTCCCAGGGGAACGATGCGGTGGATACCCTATGGACTGCCGAAGGACAGTTCAAGTTTGCCTCACCCCGTCTCCAGGGTGTGGACAAGCACGGCACGGGCTGCCATCTTTCGTCGGCAATCCTTGCCAATGTTGCTTTGGGCAAAAGCCTGCCCGACGCCTGCCAGGCGGCTAAAGACTATATGAATCTGTTTTTACAGACTGGTGAAGGCCGCCTGGGCGGTTTGCTCTAGTGTACCTGAATCAGCTGCTGCTTGCGGATGTTTCCGTTTTCAATTTGTAGAAGATAGATGCCACGGTTTAAGCCGTGAGTGCTTACGGGTGAGCCGAGGCTTTCCCGGAGCAGTTTCCCGTTAACCGTAAAGAGCCTTGCTCTTGTGCTTGAGGTGTACTGAAAATGGTTCTTTTGAATTGTGGGAGTAATTCTCGTTTCATTTGCCGGTAAAGCTGTAGCAGCACTTCCAAGACCTCCCATGGAGTTGGCGGCACGGACGGTGATGACATCTTTATCAGAAATGGATTTGAAGGTGTATTGATTATCTGTAGTGAGGGCCTCAAAGGTCCCGTTCTTGAATATGGCCCAGCAGAGGGCTGCACCGTCGGCATTCCAGGTGATGGTTTTAGTGGTTGCATCCAGGGATACGGTGGGGGCCTTGACTTGGGCGGAATACTTTTCAGGAGTCCAACTGTCGGAGCCACCCAGGATGTTTGCAAGGGTGTAGTCCTTTGCGTCGCTTTCGTTCCAGACGGTCTTAAGGTATGTTCCACTGAAATCGGTTTTACGCTGGCTCGTGTTGACGGCGTTGCCGTTGCCATCCTTGCTGTTGTATTCTCCGAATACCTGTGGGGCGGAGTTCATGTTGGGACCCCAGCCTTCGGCATTGGGCAATGCCTGCATGGTAGAATTCAGGAATACGGTCTTTGCGGTTTTCCAGGATCGACCCAGGTAGAAAGAATTGTTAAAGCTTGCATCGCTTGTGCTGATTACGGCTCCATCGAACACGTAACCCCATTGGGTGGTGGTGGCCGCGGCGGTAAGGTATCCACTTTTGCGACGCATCACCAGTTCAGTCTTGTCAAAGTAGATGTCGCCATCTCCGCAGATAAAGTCAACCGTTCCCTCAATGTGGCCACCGTCCCAGTAGGCTCGTCCGACGCCTCCACTAATCTTGGTGTAGTAGGTGTCTTGTCCGCTAAGCAACTTCACGTTCTTGTAGATGAATTTGTCACCCTGTTGCATGATGGTGACGTGCCGGCAGGCGCTCCCGCAGTTGGCCTCGTTTCCATAGATTGCCTTGTTCAGGATAGTCATGTCTTGCATGTAGATTCCGCTACCGTGCAGGTAAAGGGTAGCGGTTGTGCTGATGCCTTCTTCGCTTGACTTGTTGTAGAGAATGGTTTTTTCGGCGCTTTGGCCGATAAAGGAGACGTAGCTGGTCTTGAATTCGGTCATCTGGTTTTCGTTGCCAGTGACTGAACCGATGTCGTATTCGCCGTCGGGGAAGAAGATAATAAACCTATTGCTTTCAGTGGGTTTTGCAGCCGATGCGGCCGCCATGGCTGCCTTGAAATCTCCGTCAACGCCGACGATAAAATCGAAGGATTTTTTTGGGCTTACTGGGATGGCTGTTTCAGTCGAACTACTGCTACTGCTGGTGCTGCCAGAGCCTGCATTCGGACCGTATTCTTCGGGAATAGAAATTCCATCGATGGCAGAAAGGTAGGCGGATTCCGCTTTTAGAAGTGCAGATCCATAATCTCCGGCCCATTGGTAATTTTTGCGACGTTCTTCGCTAATTTTGGTAAAGTCCTGCGTTTTGGTGCTTGCGCCATCGCGGTCACAGAAGAAATAATTATCGTTGTCCACTTCGTAAAAACGGTACCATAGGACATTACCGTCTTTTACATCGAATGTTCCGTTGTTCTTGTTGAAATAAAGTCCGGTCACCTTGGTTTTCTTGTACCAGTTGATGGCGCTCTTGACGGCGTTTTGTACGGCAGGAGTCTGCTTGGGCCAGTTCATCAAGAACCAGGCCACTCCGGCGGATTCACTGCCGGACTTGGATTCCAGTTCGTATGCGCGGGCCGGGCGGGGTGCGTAATTGACGGTGTCGTGCTGGGCACACCAAACGGTGGGGGAGCCGTTGTTGATGATTTGGGCTTGAATCAGGTAGTCTATGGCTTTATCAAGAGCCGCCTGCATTTTTTTCCGTATGGCATTGTCAATAATATCGCTATCAAAGGGGGAACTGCTATTTGCGATATCCATCATGGTGACCATAGTTCGGACCATGGCATTGTCGTTCAGGGTAATATGGTCCGAATAATTTCCGCGTTTAGGCCAAACTTGCGGAAAACCACCGCTAGAACGTTGCATGTCAAGCAAAAAAATGACGGCTTTATTGAAGCTGGACTTGAATGCTGACTTGTATGTAGAATTGGAAGTCTCCTTGTAGCGGACCGCCAGCAGACGCATTTCCTGGATGGTGGCGTTGTTGTCGATGGTCCCCAGGTCTTTGCCGTCCTTGCTGCGCCATTCAGACTTGTTACCGCTGGAGTAAGGGCTTTTGTATTTGTCGGCCATGGCCTTGTAGAATCCGCCGTTACTGATTTGCCAGGTGGTCATGTTGTAGGCATACTGGTCTATATCCATGCCGCTTGCGGCGCTGGTCAGTTCCGAATAGCTACGGTAGCTGTTTATTTTGCTTGTGGCCGTAGACGGTGGAGTGTATGTCGCAGCCATAGACGCAGCGACGAGGCCAAGAATAGCTAGAACGGTGTGTTTCATTTACCCAACCTTTTCCCGAGATTTCTCGGGAAAATCCCTTTCACACCTCTTTACCCATTCGTAATTATAGTAAAAATTAGGAAAGAATCTTTTTTGAATTATGAATTAGGAATTATTTTTCTGGCCAAATAATTCCGAAATCCAAACTCCGAAATCCGAATTACTCCAGATACGTGTACCCGTACAGGCCGCTGCGGTAGATGTTCAGGAATTCCTTGCCTTCTTGCAGGCTGATTCTGCCTTCCTTCACGGAGCGGGTCACCCAGTTTTCCATGTTGCGCACCAGGGCCTTGTCGCTGAAGCTCACGTAGTCCAGCACGTCTTCCACGGATTCGCCGTCGATGACCTTCTCGATTTCGTAGCCGCCCTGGTCGTTACAGACGATGTGGACGGCGTTGGTGTCACCGAAGAGGTTGTGCAGGTCGCCGAGGATTTCCTGGTAGGCGCCCACGAGGTACACCGCGATGTAGTAGGGTTCGTTCTTCTTGAGCTTGTGAAGCGGGAGCGTGTGGCTCACGTCGCCGCCACGGATAAAGAGCGCAATCTTTCCGTCGCTGTCGCAGGTCACGTCCTGGATGGTGGTCTCCACCGTGGGTTCCTCGTCCAGGCGCTGGATAGGCATCACCGGGAAAATCTGGTCAATGGCCCAGCTGTCGGGCAGGCTCTGGAACAAGCTGAAGTTGCCGAAGTACTTTTCGGCAAGCAAGCGCGGGAGTTCCGCCAGTTCGTAAGGCGGGTGGCGCAGTTCGGACGCAATCTGGTTCACCTCGCGGGCAATGCTCCAGAACAGGCGCTCGCTCATGGCGCGGGTGGGCAGGTCATAGTCGCCCACTTTGAAACCGCTCAGCACGTCGTCGTTCAGCTGCATGGCATCGTGCCAGCTTTCCAGCAGGTTCTTGGGGGAAAGTCCCTTGTAGATTCCGTAGAGGTCCTTCAGCGCATCGGGAGCGTCGTCGCCAATCTCGTGTTCCTCGTCGTCGAAGAATGCCTGGCTCGCGGTTTCCAGAATGTTGAACACCAAAATGGAATGGTGCGCCGAAAGGGCGCGGCCCGATTCCGCGATGATGTTCGGGTGGGGGAGGTTCACCTCTTCGCAGGCCTCGTAAAGCGCGTACACCACGTCGTTCGCGTATTCCTGGATGGAGTAGTTCACGGAGCTCGCGTTGGTGCTGCGGGTACCGTCGTAATCCACGCCGAGGCCGCCGCCCACATCGACGAATTCCAGATTCATGCCCATCTTGCGAATCTGGATGTAGAACTGCGAAATTTCGCGGAGGCCGTTCTTGATGTTGCGAATATGCGTAATCTGGCTACCCAGGTGGAAATGGATGAGCTTCATGCAGTCTTCCATTTTCTCTTCCTTGATGTAGTCCAGCGCTTCCAGGAGTTCGGAACTGTTGAGGCCGAACTTGCTGTGGTATCCGCCGGATTCTTCCCACTTGCCGCTGCCGGAACTTGCCAGCTTGATGCGGATGCCGATGTTCGGGCGCACGCCGATGCGGCGGGAAAGTTCCACCACCAGGTGGAGTTCGTTCATCTTTTCGACGACGATGAAAATCTTCTTGCCCATCTTCTGCGCGAGGAGGGCGAGCTCGATGAAGTCCTCGTCCTTGTAACCGTTGCAGATGATGAGGGCGTCGGGGTTGTCCATGTTGGCAAGCACCGCGTGGAGTTCGGGCTTGGAACCGGCCTCGAGACCGATGTTGAACTTTTTGCCGTGGCGCACCACCTCTTCAAGGACCGCACGCTGCTGGTTCACCTTGATGGGGAAAATGCTGTAGTAGCTGCCCTTGAAGCCGTATTCCTTGCGGGACTTGTTGAAGCACTCGTTTATCTTTTCGATGCGGCTGTCCAGGATATCCGGGAAGCGAAGCAGCATCGGGGTGGAGACGTCGCGGAGCGAAAGTTCCTGCACAAGGTCGTACAGGTCGATGTCCGGACCGCCTTCCTTGAGCGGGTGAACCGTAGCGTGGCCCTTCTCGTTGATATCGAAGAAGTTCACGCCCCAACCCTTGACGTTGTACAAGTCGCGGGAATCGTCAATGCGCCATTTTTTCATATTAGGATCTAGGATTTAGGGGTTAGGATCTAGGATTTGGGATCTAGGATTTAGGGGTTAGAATAAAATCACTAATCTCTAGATCCTAGTCTCTAGTCCCTCTTACTCTAGTCAACGAGAACGGGATTAAAGTTTTCCTTCCACGGGAGGCCGTACTTGGTGAGGGCTTCCATAAACGGATCCGGGTCGAATTCTTCCACGGTATGCACGCCCGGCTTGTTCCACTTTCCAGTAAGCACCATCATGGCGCCGCACATGGCAGGCACTCCAGTGGTGTAAGCAATCGCCTGGCTGCCCAGTTCCTTGTAGCATTCCTGGTGGTCGCACACGTTGTACAGGTAGTAGGTCTTCGGCTTGCCGTCTTTGGTGCCCTTGAAAATACAACCGATGTTCGTCTTGCCCACGGTGCGGGGGCCGAGGCTTGCTGGGTCCGGGAGGAGCGCCTTGAGGAACTGGATAGGCACGATTTCCTGGCCCTGGAACTTGATGGGCTGCGTGCTGAGCATACCCACGTCTTCGAGGCAGCGCATGTGGTCGAGGTAGCTCTGGCCAAACGTCATGAAGAAGCGGATGCGCTTGATACCCGGGATATTCTGGGCCAAGGATTCGATTTCTTCGTGGTGCAGCAGGTACATGTCCTTCTTGCCCACTTCGTCAAAAACGTATTCGCGCTTGATGCTCATGGCCGGGATTTCGACCCAATGGCCCTTGCCGTTTTCGTCGGTGTCCCAGTAGCTGCCCGGAGCGGAAACTTCGCGCAGGTTGATTTCGGGGTTGAAGTTCGTCGCGAACTTGTAGCCGTGATCGCCGCCGTTGCAGTCGAGGATATCGATTTCCTCGATGGTGTCGAACTGGTGCTTGAGGGCGTAGGCGCAGTAGGCCTGGGAAACACCCGGATCGAAGCCGGAACCCAGCAGTGCCGTGAGGCCCGCCTTTTCAAACTTTTCTTTATATGCCCACTGCCAGCTGTAGTCGAAGTAGGCGCTGAAGCCCTGTTCCTTCACGCGCTTGTCGTAGACCTTGCGCCATTCCGGATCGTCGATGTTTTCGGGCTCGTAGTTCGCCGTATCCATGTAGTTCACGCCGCATTCTAGGCAGGCGTCCATGATGGCGAGGTCCTGGTACGGGAGCGCGATGTTCATCACCAGGTCGGGCTTGTATTCCTTGATGAGCTTAGAGACATTTTCGGCCTTGTCCGCATCCACGGCGGCAGTCGTAATGACCGTCTTCGTGTTGGGGCGCAGTTCCTGAGCGAGCTTCTCGCAGTTTTCGCGGTGGCGGCTAGCGATGCAGATTTCGCTGAACACTTCGCTTGCCGTGCAGCACTTCTTGATAGCAACCGTGGCGACAGCGCCACAACCGATAATCAATGCTCTTGCCATTTTTTGTTTTTTCCTTGTAAAGGTGTTTGTAGTGGCACTAATATAAAAAAAAATGGGGGAGGTGGGAGGTGTGTAGTGTGTAATGTGTAATGTGAAATTGTAAGTTTGTCCTGAGCGAGTGAAACGAGTCGAAGGATCTTCTTGCTTATTTTTTTATTAACAGTTAATTTCTACATTATTTGTCATGGAATCTTACTTTTTTATCGGTGTAGCGGGCGTGGGCATGAGTGCCATCGCCCAGTATTTGGTTGGCAAGGGTGTTTCTATTAGCGGGTCTGACCGTCAGTTCGGTGCGGCAGAAAAGCCGCTTGTGATGACTCAGCTTGAAGAATGTGGCGTCAAGTGTTTTCCGCAAGACGGCTCGGGCGTTGTCGCGGGCCTCTCTGCGGTGGTCGTGAGTACCGCCATCGAAGATACGAACCCGGATCTCAAACGCGCCAAGGAACTGGGAATCCCGGTAATGCACCGTAGCGAAATGCTCGCGAAGATTTCGAAGGAAGCAAAGACCATCGCCGTTTCGGGCACCAGCGGAAAATCCACCGTGACCGCCATGATTTATCACATTCTGCAATATGCGGGCCTCCAGCCGTCGGTCATGACGGGGGCGGGCCTCGTGAATTTGCAGAAGGAAGGCAAGATCGGTAACGCCGTGTCCGGTAAGGGTGAATGGCTCGTGGTCGAAGCAGACGAAAGCGACGGAACGCTGGTCCGATACGAACCCGAAATCGGCTTGATTTTGAATGTGGACAAGGACCACAAGGAAATGGACGAACTCCAGGAAATCTTCCTCAAGTTCAGCCACAACATTCTCGATAACGGCAAGATTCTGATTGTAAACGATGCGCACCCGCTGGCCAAGAAGTTTAGCGCCGGTCGCGAATTCGATTTTGGCTTCGAAAACTATGTGGGCGTGCAGGGCACGGACTTCAAGTCAGTCGGCACGTCCATTCAGTTCCGTGTGCGCCACAATGCAGAACTTGTGAAGTTCGTGGTGCCGCTCCCGGGCAAGCACAATATGGAAAATGCCCTGGCCGCAACGGCTGCCGCCCTCCGCGCAGGGGTAACGCTCCATACTTGCGCCGACGCTCTTGCGACATTCCCCGGCGTGTTCCGCCGCCACCAGATTTTAGGGACCTTCAACGGCGTGACTCTGGTGGATGACTTCGCGCATAATCCGGCAAAAATTGCCGCCAGCATCAAGAGTGCCCAGGACTTTACCGAGGGCCGCGTCATCGCCTGGTTCCAGCCTCATGGCTTTGGCCCCACGCGATTCTTGCGCAAAGACCTTGTGGAATTTATCGCGAAGACGCTTCGCCCCAAGGACTTTGACGACGACCGTGAAAACGACGTGATGTTCTTCAGCGAAATCTACTACGCCGGCGGCACCGTTACCCGCGACATCAGCGCCGGTGACCTTGCCGATGACCTCCT
>JAEDLI010000139.1 GCA_016295375.1 Fibrobacter sp.
CGGTAGCGATACGGAGAGCGAAGCACTTCTTGCCGAGGAGGGCGTTTCCACCGTAACCAGAACCGTAGGACCAGATGAGGCGTTCTTCCGGGAACTGGGTGATGTACTTGTGTTCGACGTCTGCGCAGGGCCAGATACCGCCGTCGGTTTCGCCGTTGTTGAGCGGCTTACCAACAGAGTGGAGGCAGGGCACGAATTCAGCGTTCTGGTCGGCATTGAAAATGTCCAAGACCTTCTTGCCGGCGCGAGTCATGATGTCCATGTTGAGCACCACGTATTCGGAGTCGGTCAGTTCGATACCGTTCTTGGAAATCGGGGAACCGAGGGGACCCATGCAGAACGGAATCACGTACATGGTACGGCCGTGCATACAACCCTTGTAGAGGCCCTTCATGGTTTCCTTGAGTTCCTTCGGGTCGATCCAGTGGTTGGTCGGACCGGCATCTTCTTCCTTCACGGAAGAGATGAAGGTACGGGATTCGACACGGGCCACGTCAGAAGGCAGAGAACGGAACAAGAAGCAGTTTTCCTTCTTCTTGAGCGGAGTGGCAAGGCCAGCCTTGACACACTTCTGCATGAGGGCGTCATATTCTTCCTTGGAACCGTCAACAACAACCACGTTGTCCGGTTCGCACATTGCGATGCATTCTTCAACCCAAGCCTTGATCTTGCTGTGCTTGATGTCGTTGAGAGTGAGACTCATATAGGAACTCCTATTTGGTTTAACGTTAAGTTTCGATAATTTCGAACGGGTTAAAATTTACAAAAAAAACGACCTCGGCAATAGGTCCAACCTCCTAAAAAAAGGTGCTTTTTTCCTTTTTTTGTGTTTTTTATAAAAAAATAAGGTAAATTAGTGGTGTACAAGCAAATAAGCATTTTTACCGAGGATATATGAACTGGTCCTACTCTAGAGAGCATCAAAAAAACATCCTTTGCATGATCATGGCCGGCGGTCAAGGTAGCCGTCTTCAACCCCTCACCCGGGACCGGGCAAAACCCGCTGTCCACTTCGGGGGAACCTACCGTATCATCGACTTCGTGCTGAACAACTTTATCAATTCCGGCATCTTCAAGATCAAGGTGCTGACCCAGTTCAAGAGCGACTCCCTGAACAAGCACATCTCCGCCGCCTGGAACCTGAACGCGAGCCTGGACCAGTACGTGGACCTGGTGCCCGCCCAGATGCGTACCGGCGACGACTGGTACCGCGGTACCGCAGACGCCATTTTCCAAAACATCAACCTGATTACCGACGAGCGCCCCGACCTGGTGGCCATCTTCGGGGGCGACCACATCTACAAGATGGACATCAACCAGATGATTGATTTCCACCTGAGTCGCGCCGCCCTACTCACCATTGCAGCTATCCCGGTGCCCGTGTCCGAAGCTTCTGAATTCGGCATTATCGAGGTGGATGCGGACAACCGAATGATCGGTTTCGAGGAAAAGCCCAAGAACCCGAAAGAAATGCCCGGCAACCCCGGCTACTGCCTCGCCAGCATGGGCAACTACATCTTTACCAGCAAGTTCCTGGTCCGGGAACTCATGAAGGGTGCCGCGAGCGGCGCCACCGACTTCGGCAAGCACATTATTCCGAGCCTCTACAAGGACTACCCCGTCTACGTGTACGATTTCAACACCAACATCGTCCGTGGCGAACAGGCCTCTACCAAGGGCTACTGGCGCGACGTGGGAACCCTTGACGCCTTCTTCGAGGCCAACATGGACCTGTGCTCCGAAAACCCGCCCTTCGACCTGTACAACAACTACTGGCCTATCCGCACCTACAACTGGAACCAGCCTCCTGCAAGGTTCTTTGCCGGCGAAGGCAACGCCCACCAGGGTGCGGCCATCGATTCCATCGTGTCTTCGGGCTGTATTATCGGCGGCGGCACCGTGGTCAAAAGCATCTTAAGCCCGGGCGTCACCATCCAGAAAGACGCACTGGTAGAAGAGGCTATCCTATTCCCGAACGTGACCATCGGCCCCGGCGCCAAGGTGCGCCGTGCCATCATCGAGAAAGGCCTGCATATTCCTGCAGGTTTCCAAATCGGCTACGACCTGGAACGGGACAAGAAATTGTTCCACGTGACCGACTCCGGCATCGTGGTTTTGGCCAAAGATACGGTGATTAAGGCATAAATCTCGTAAGCCCTATTCAACCGCTTTTTCTATGCAACGTACTGAAAAAGCGGTTTTTTCGTCTTTGGGCAAAAATTCCATTTTGTCATCATAGTAGCGCAACCAAAGGACCTGCTGGTCACTTGTCCAAAAATAAGCGCTAATCATAGAATCAAAATAGTCGCCGGATTCTCTTCCTCCAGATGGCTTTGCGTTAAACCCCCACAAGTTCCAGCCTTTACTTCCCTTTTCTGTCCAGCCGGTCCGTGACCTCAAGGCACTTGCATACTTCACGGAATTCACCAGAACTTGTAAATCTTCAATAGAGGGAAGTGTCCATCCTTCCGGACAGACTGTCTTGGCTCTCTTGAACGAATACAGGCGACCGTACCTGTCGCATTCCTTGGAATCGTCGTTGTAGCACCAGCTTTCTTCGGTATCCTGGTTCATATTCTCCGCCATCCAGTTCTGCGAACCAATACGAACCGTCTTATAACTCTTTCCGTCAAGTTCTAATTTCCCATATTCGAAAGGTATTTCATCTAGATACGACGAATCCAACGTTCCATTTATCCTCCAGACATCATCAGAAGACAGGACACAACGAACAGACATTCCATGGTCCTTATAGAAGTTTCCGGGGTCAAACTGATCATTATCGTAACGCAAGGCCCATCCACTAGCCGTGCCGACATCGATCTCATTCAAAGACCAGAAAAAGGCATATTTACCACTACTCATGAACTCGCCATTTTCACTATTCCTACGACCTGCGGGCATTCCGCTGAACCCGAACCTGTTCAACGCAAGTGAAGATTCGCCCTCCCTTAACCACCCTTTCACAGATTTCATATCAGAGCCAACATCTTCACCAACGGTATATTGGGCAAGGGTGTTTTTCAGCGATTCCCATTCCAAAGAAGACGGCAAACGCCAACCTTCAGGACAAATTCCCTGAACAATTCCATACCCAAACAATGTAGACACATATTTTTCATCTATATCCAACGCAGCCGTCCAAGAATATAGAGGGCCATACTTAGAGCAACTGTCCTTGGAGTTTTTCAAGCACCACGTATTCCCTTTAAGATTCGGAGTTTTAGAACTATCTACGTACCGTAAGTTCTCTGCCATCCAATACTTGTCACCCACCAAGATGACCGCATACTTGTTTCCATCTCGCTCATCGGTAAACTTCCCTTTTTCAAGATTCAAAGTCACATTAGCCCTTGCGACTTCATTTTCGTAAGACGAGGCATAATCCGTACAAGAGGTAAACACTGCTACCATCAGACCTACACAAAGCACCCAAAATAACCGAACCATTATATACCCCTTTTTAAAAATTGATAACAATGTATGATCCATAAGACAATACTAAAAGTGCCGAACCAACAATAGAACTACCCAACCAAAAATCACGCCAATTCTGTTTATCCTTTATACGATTTTTACGATTCTGGTAGTATTCCTCATCTATACCTTTCCTGTGGGACTCTCTGTATATTGATTCTGTCTTGTCATCAAAATCTTTCAACTGCATTAGCGAAATACCGGTCCAAGAAGCGGATACAATCGCAGAGACAATAAGCCATTTCGCTTTTTTAGGAGGTTGTTCAACATTTGTCGGTACACTTGCCAGACTATCCGTAGGATTTTCCACAGGGATGCCATCCACCCGCACGTAGACAACGGGCTCCTCCTGAGCGGCGATGGAAAGCAAGAAACACAACAAAACAGTCAATAGACATAGTCTCATATAGCTGAATATACAAAAAAGAACCCGTTTCCGGGTTCTTTTTAGTGTGATGTGTGTAGTGTGTGGTGTGTAATTAATCATTACACACTTCACATTTCACACTTCACATCGCGGCATCGCCGCGCTTAACAACCGAGCTTTGCAGCCAGGTATGCTTCCAGTTCGTCGATCTTCACCAGTTCCTGCTTCATGGAGTCGCGTTCGCGGACAGTCACGAAGCCGAGCTTTGCCGGGTCGGATTCACCCTCGCCCACGGTGTCGAAGTCAACAGTCACGCAGAACGGCGTGCCGAGTTCGTCCTGACGGCGGTAGCGCTTACCGATAGACTGCGTTTCGTCGTATTCCACATTCCAGCGGTTGAGGAGCTTCTGGTAGAGTTCTTCGGCCTTGGCCTTCACCTGGCCCTTCTTCACCAGCGGGAGAACGGCAACCTTCACCGGAGCAATCTTCGGATCGAAGTGGAGCACGGTACGTTCGTCGTTTTCGAGCTTTTCGACTTCGTAAGCGTCGCAGAGAAGCACGAGGAGCAAACGTTCCACACCGAGGGACGGTTCCACCACGTACGGGATGTAGCGCTTGTTCTGCACCGGGTCAATGTATTCCTGCTTGACCTTGGATTCGTTCTGGTGCTGCGTCAAGTCGTAGTTCGTACGGCTTGC
>JAEDLI010000001.1 GCA_016295375.1 Fibrobacter sp.
GAAGCCCATGAACTGCCCCTGCCACATTCAGATTTTCAACACGGGGCTCCGCAGCTGGCGCGACCTTCCGATGCGCCTTGCTGACTGTGAGCCGGAAGCGCCTCATGTTACATGAAGCGCTGAGGCGAGAGGTTTGCCATGCCCCAATTCAATTATGCATTTAGGCAAACCGGTCTTGTGTTTTGTAAGTGCCACCGTTACGAACCTGCCGGTACCATGCACGGCTTGATGCGCGTCCGCGGCTTTGTGCAGGACGACGCCCACATCTTCTGTACCGAAGACCAGATTGCAAGCGAAGTGGCTGACTTCTGCGCCCTCGTGAAGGAAAGCGTGCAAGCCGAGTGTCGCGACAAAATGCTTGCGCTTCGCTATTTTGGCATGACCGAGGCGCAGCCGCGGACGCCAAAGGCGTCAAATCTACCACGACTTAGGTTTCGACGATATCGTTGTGAAGTTCTCCACCCGTCCGGAACGCCGCGTGGGTTCCGACGAAATCTGGGACAAGGCTGAAGCCGCTCTTGAAGAAGCTACAAAGCTTGCTGGCCTCGACTACATTTTGAACCCGGGTGAAGGAGCCTTCTACGACCCGAAAAGTGTGCAAAACGAGTGTCGCAGAAAAATGCTTGCGCTGCGCTATTTTTCTATGACCGAGTGCAGCCACGGACGCCATCGGCGTCAACCTCGAATTCACGCTGAAGGACAGCCTCGGTCGTGACTGGCAGTGCGGTACCATCCAGGTGGACTTCAACTTGCCGCAGCGCCTGGGTGCCGAGTATGTCGGCAAGGACAGCCAGTAATGTGCAAGGTGAATCCAGCAAAAATACGCTTGCGTATTTTTATTGGTGAGCCGCAGCCATAGACGCCAAAGGCGTCAAAAGCACATTCCGGTGATGCTGCACCGTGCGGCCGTGGGTTCCATCGAACGCTTCCTCGGCATTTTGATCGAAGACAGATGACAAGTCGAGTGTCGCGGTCAAACTTGTTTGACCATGACCGAGACGCATCATCTGGGGCGAAGCCCAATTCATGGGCGATTTCCCGCTGTGGCTCGCTCCGGTCCAGGCCCGCGTGCTCCCGATTTCCGAGTAGCATACAAGCTGAGTGTCGCAAAATTATGCTTGCATAATTTTATGACCGAAGCGTAGTGCAGACGCCGTAGGCGTCAAAAGCTCGGCTACAAGATCCGCCAGTGCGAACTCCAGAAGGTGCCGTACCTCCTCATCGTCGGCGAGAAGGAAGTTGCCGATGGTGTTGTCTCTGTTCGCCGCCGTAAAGAAGGCGACAAGGGCAGCATGAAGGTTGCCGAATTCCTCAAGATGACTGAAGACGACCGCAAGGTTGTGCGGTAATCTCGTGGCATAAAAGACCCCCGCCTTCGCGGGGATGACATTTTAGAAAACGCAGACTCGGTCGAGCCTGCGTTTTGAATTTCATTTGTTTATGAATTGCAAACTGGTATTACCATGAGGGAATGTTACAATCAATTGTACTTGCGTTTGTTTCAATCTTGAATTGAACCTTCTGTCCGCTAAAAGAACCAATCTTGGCGTCAAAATAATCTGTTTTGGGTTCGCTTAGAGCTTCGTCGTTAATGAATACACTCATTGTCGCACCACCTCCTGGAGGGCCTTGGCAAACCAGAGTGTTTGCTCCTTCGGGAATTTGAACAACCCAGACTTCGCCGGTAGGAATTGCTATGGCCTCGCCGCCCTTGACAAATGTGTAGTCCACCTTGTTGGGGTTGATTACATAGGTGGAAGCACAAACGTACTTTTCTGAAGTTTTGTCCTTGTTCGTTACTGTTACCGTGGGGGCCACATTTACCTTGTGCAGGTCGGATCCTAGGGTGAAGGTTTTTGTTTTGTCGCCAACAATATTTTCACCCTCGTAGCTCCAGACATAACCGGTAATCTCGGAATCCGAAGACGCCTTTACTTCCCACGTTACGGTTTCGCCTGCATTGGCTGTTTCTTTACCGCCTACAGGTTTACAATATTCGACGGTGATAGGAACCCCTTGGACTTGTAGTTCGCTGCAAGTGATTTCGTTACCGTCAACATTTAGTTTTGCGGTGTATGTGCCGGCGTCCGCATAGCGGACATTTACGGAATTTAGACCGTTCCCTTGCAAGGATTCGTTTTTTGCACCTTTCAAAGTCCATACGAATGGAGCCATGATCTGGTTGTAGACTTCGCCTGCGCTGCGGTAGAATTCCCAGGTGGCAATTTCGCCCTTGTTAATCTTGGCGGGGGAAGGGCCACAGGTTCCGTTCACGATTTTTTGAGCTTCCATCAGGGTCTCTTTGCCACTGACGGTCTCGGGCTTTTGGGCTGCAGAGCCGCCGGAAGTCGCCGCACTGGTGGAACTGCCCTCAGTCTTTCCGGACGGCGACGATCCGTCATTGCCGGAATCGGCGGAACCATCGCCATTGCTTTCGCTGGACTCAATAGAAGGAAGGTCGTCGCCGGATGACGAAGACGAATCCGACCCGCAGGCCGAAAAAGAAATCAAACACCCCAAAAAGACCCCAAAAAACCCAATCCTGAGCAAGTTTTTATCAGTCATAAGGTAGAATATAGTCAAAATGTAATGGTGTCAGGTGTAATTTTTTTGCTACATTGCCAATTTTAATAAAAAAGATACTATAATTAACATGTTTGGGATTCGGGTGCTAAAAGGAGTTGACGTGCGATTCTTTGCCGTTTTGTTATGTGCCCTCAGTGCTCTGGCTTTGGCTGTTGAGCAAGAACAGCCTACACCCTACGACCTTATCCGCCCGATTTGGCCCATGAAATGGGATACGTCCGCCACGGACGACGGCGGAACTGTCGAAAGTTTCAGCAAGTACACGCCGAATGCCAAGAAACACAATACGGTGCCGCCAGTGGGCACCATGCCCCAGGATTTTGTCGCCAATGGTATTATTCCCGATACGCTGAACCAGGCCTTCCGTGACGCCCAGAATTTGCGCATTGGCCGAATTCGTATTAACCAGGCTGGTTATTTGCCGGACGATCCAGAAAAACAATTTTATTATGTGTCTGCAGGAGCCTGCGGCGAAAAGTTTTCCGTTGTGGATTTGGATGGGAAAACGGTGTTTGATGGCGGGACCTTCATGCCCTCTGGCCAGCTGACCAAGTCCAGTTGGGATATCAAGGCCGGAACCGATGCTGCCACGAACAACCAGGGCCGCTATACAGCCAGTGCTACAGGTCCTACGGGGGAAATCTGTATAGGCAACTTAGCGCAGGCAACCGGTCTCCATGCAGACACTCGATATCGTGTTAAGGTCCTTAACCAGTATTCGGCGACTTTTATTATCAGCGACAAAGTTTACTCCATGGTTCGTGATGCCACCCTCAAGTTCTATGGGATAAACCGTTCCGGCAATTCGGAATCCTGGTTCCATAAACCAAGCCACACCAAGGATGGAGCGGGCCCGTTTACGAAGGGGGCGGGCGCTGTTGCTAGATTTACGCCCAAGGAGGGGGCCTTACAGGGGGGATGGTACGACTGCGGTGACCACTTGAAGGAGTCTCAGACCCAGGCGTACGCGTTTATGGTGCTTGCTGTGATGGCCGCTGCTAATCCAGACCGCGACGAAGACCATTATGCCTATAATATGGGCGAAACGGTCAATACCGACGGTATCCCCGATATTCTGCGCGAAGCCAAGCATGGTGCTGATTTCTTTATGCGCGCCTTCGTGTTTGCCGATGGCATCATAGACAATATGGCCGTGTCCGTGGGTAACTTTGGTGCGGACCACGGCTGGTGGGGTAGGCCCGAAAATCAGGATGCGCTCCCTGCAAGTTTGACTGGGCGTGGTGGTCCCCATGAACGTGATGTCCGTTTAGGCGAATTGGGTTCCAATATTTCGGGCCAGATTGCGGCGGGCCTTGCATTGTTGAGTGTTGATTACGCCGTTTACGACAAGACTTTTGCCGACAGCTGTTTGATGGTAGCGGAGCAACTTTACGACTTTGCTAAGAATCTGGCTCTTGGTAAGTCAACCTATGGTATGGAAAAATATGGCAAAACTGGATTGCCCTATGTATATAACACCGTTCCTGCGGGTTGGTCTAGCCCCGCCTATAACGGTAACAACGAATACCATGATGACCTGGCCCTTGCCGCCTGGGCGTTGCACTATGCCACTTATCCTAAGACGGGAGATGACTATTACCTGAAGGAGGCGATTTCTAGCCAGGAGATGGTGGAATCCTCTGGACCGGGTGCAGATAAGTTTAAAGGTGGCTGGATGGGGTCTTCCAGCAACGGTATGACCAAGTCTTCCAAGAATACCAGCTGGGCCAACGCCTATACATACGCCCTTTACGGTTTTTACAAGGTGTTGCTTCGTGATGCGGCAACCGCCGCCAAGTACGGCATTTCCGAACAGGACCGATTGCTTTATTCTGAAAAGATTCTTTATACCATGGCCGCTAATGTGTCTTACCTGTCGGGTTCGGGCTCAAATCCCATTGACTTGCCGAATCCCAATTCGGAAACACCGCTCACGCTGAGTTATGATAATATATGGTACATTATGCAGACGGATCAGACCTGGATTTACAACCGTTATCAGGCTGGCAACATTTTCGAGGTTCTCGCTTATTCGGACATCGCAAAAGATTTCGATGGCGTAAAACTCCCACAGAAGGGCGTGCAGAACTGGAATTCTGCTGCCATGAAGCAGTTGGGCCTAAACCAGCTGAACTACATGCTTGGCGTGAACCCCTGGGATGTGTCCTTCTTGCTGGGTGTTGGCGACAAGAACGATGCCCACCCGCATCACCGCGCCTCTAACCCCGAAGGCAAAAACATGCCTGGTGCAGGCTACAAGTACAATCCGCCTACCGGTGCATTGTTTGGTGGTGTGACCCCCGGTGTTGAGAATGCTTGGTCTCCTTCGACGCTGAGTTGGGAAGATTACCACCTTTCGGAAACTTGTATTGACGCTACGGCCATGTTCGTGGCCTCTTGTGCTGTGGCCGTTCGCGAAGAAGACCGCAACCGACCCCCTTCCAAGGTGGATGTAGAAATTCGCTATGTAGGCTATGATTCCGCCATTGTGAACATAAACCAAGATATCCGCGGACAGGCTATGATCCTTTATAGCGAAAGCGAGACAGGCCCCTTCGCTAACATGGCGGTGGATTCTATTCCCGGGGTCAAGCATACCATTCACATGAAGAACCTGAAGAACGGGACCACCTATTACTTTAAGGTGGTGGCCATTAACGCCCGGAGCGAAAAGTACGCTACACGCTGGCTGGTGGATTCCACCCTTACGCCGTTCAACTTTACCACGTTAGCTAGCGAACCTCCTGCGGCAGATATCCAGAACGTGAAGGTGTGTAACTTGAGTTCCGACAGTGCCGAGGTCATGTGGTACACGCCCAATGGCCAGTACGAATCCAAGATGTACTGGGATACGGTCCTTACCACCTACGACAAGATGCACTGGAATACCGGGGACGCCAATGCAGATGTGAGCGGAATCCCTACCAGTTTCCATTATGTGAAAATTGGCGGCCTCAAGGAACAGACTACCTATTATTATTGTGTTGAAAGTAATGGGGTGCAACGTTGTACTGATGACAACGGAATACCCCTGAAGTTCACAACCCCCGTGACGCATTACGACTTTGACGTTAGTGTGTATCAGTACGATTTTGGCGGCATGGACTTCTTGAACTTGAACCTTATCAATAACGAAGACCGTGCGTTTAACGAATTGACATTACGCATGTATGTGACGGCAAGACCCGACGAAATCGAGGCTGTACCGGGTGTAAACAACCAGCCTGGCTCCTGCCCCTTGCTGGCAGACGAAGATATTTGTCAGGCTTATGATGAAGCGGGATTCAATAGACCCTGCGTGAACCAGAATGGTGAAAGTGTAGATGATTCCATACGCTACTATCTGCGACATGCCGTGCCTGTGAAACTGGATGATACCTATGACCCAGCCACGGGAACCTATGACTGGTACATTCCTATTCCGCTGGGAGGAACAACCATCAAGTCGTCTTCCCGCATGCGTATTGACATAGGCTTCTCTAGTGGCATTTACCAGAACGGTGGTTGCGAAACTTTACGTACGCCTGCTAAGAAACGTTTTGTGGCGGGAGGGGCTTCTTCGGACTGGTCTTGGGCTGCGCACAAGCGTGACGTTGATGGTGCCGATTATGCGGGAGTTCCTGCATGGGATAAAGACCAGGGTGATATAGAGCAGGCTCCGAAAAACCCCTACATCGTAGTTTATCGCAAGAATGAGTTTATTTCGGGATTCAGTCCCTCTTATCAGGAAATGACCACTAAGCGTGCTCATTACGACATGACCGTGGCCTTTGATGCTCCTTTCAATGTGTCTAACGGTTCTTACATCCAGATTGACTCGGTAAAGAGCACTATGCACCTAAAGGGCACCGCATTGATTTCTGAAAGTGGATATGTAAATGCCATTTGGGTGAATGGCGTGGCTCTTACCAAGGAACAATTAAAGACTGCTGCTGTTTATAATTATGAAACCAGCAAGTACGATTTGGATATTCCAGTGAAGATGACTATTGGAACCAATAAGGTTGACGTTACTGTCTTTGCGGGCCCAGATCCCGAATGTGCCGAATGCCAAGAAAACGGCGGTTGTGCCTTTGTGAACCGCAGCTATTATGTGCAGTTTAGCAAGGGGGACCGCACTGCGGGCATTTTGACCCTTGTCAGGGAAGACGGCACATCTGTTTCTAGCCCCGCTGCTACAGATGGTTCTTTGAAGTTCTACGTGGTGGTTAAGGACAAGGACAATCGTTCAAATAAGACGATTAGGGTCTTGGTCGAAAATTCCAGGACCGGAGTTGTCGATACATTGACCCTCAATCGTGTGAACGAGACGACGGGCGAATTCAAGAGCGACCTGATTACCGCTATTGCTGAAAAAGATGTAAAACTCCCCAAGGTGTCGTTCTTTGGTGGTGACGAGATTACGATTACCTACATCGATGCCGAAGACGAAGAAGATGTGGCAACGCAGTACTTCTTTGCGGATCCCACGCACCCGGTTCCTCAAGATGTTGTGGTCCAAGATACGGACTGCAACGCTAGGGGAGACAAGATTGTAGCCACCTTCAGCGGCAGCACTTTCGGTAATGGTATAACTTTGGACAGCGCCCTCTTTGAATTTGATTCCACGGCAACCACCAAGCCTTTGGCTGTTCTGCTGAAACCCTCTAGCGTCAACGGCGCCGAGGCCGTGTTTACGCCGAATGCGGGCCAGGTCCCGCAGACCGGAGCACCGACTGGCATGGTGACGTTCTACATTACGGAGAAGGGCGTTGTCACTACGGAAAAGGCCCCTATCAAGGATGGTATTGCTCCGACGCTCAAGGGCGTGACCATTCTGGAAAATGAGAATCACCAGTATGCTCAGGATACCTTGAAGATTATTTTCACGGAGCCGGTGATGCTAGCCTCTTATAGCGTTTGGCCCCTGCGGGTTACTAACGGTTCTGCCGAAGTTTCTCAGACTGGCATCTCCGTGGTAAGCGCCACCACCTCGGACAATGGACGTAGTTGGCTCTATGTTATCGAAGGGAATACAAATGGAGAAATATTCAAGCCGGGCCAGAAGGCTGAAATTCTTGCAGACTTTGGTGTGTCCGACTTGGGAATGAACAGTCTGAGCAATTGTGCCGGCCCTGTGACCGTCACGGAATCTGTGCGTCCTGTACCTGTTTCCTTTGCCCGCATCACCGACAAGATGGGCGATGGCCAACCCGAAGAGATTTATCTGGAATTCGAATCCCTGCTGCGGGAAAAAGATATGCTGGACAGCTTCGATATATATTGGGGTTCTCCGGAAATATACAGGGCTTTCAAGAATCAGAAAGACTGGTCTTTGGACACTATCCAGGGAGATCCGGTCATCAAGCCGATTTTGACCAAGAAGGATTCTTCCATGGAAGTAAAGCAGATCTCTTATAAAGAAGTTATTGGACAGGATACTGTATGGTGCAACCAGACTACAATGGTGGAAGATACAACCACCCACACGATGGTGGAGGTTGATGTTTTGGATCCTATAACAGGGTTGCCGGTCAAGTACGCATGCAGCTATAAGGACAAGACCCAGAATGCGGTGAAGAACGACACCATCTGGAACTACGTGATTGATACGACGGGCCATGACACGTTGTTGCAGAAACATACGGCTATGCGTATCAAGATTCCCGAAGGCGTATTCTTGAAAAAGACCTATGGTAGCCGTGGTGGAAAGGGCTCCGTAATGCCACGCAAGGGCGAAGAAGGAGGCTTCTTCGACAAGAGCTATATGCTTAATGACGATTGCCCGCCGGTGCTGACGGCTGCAAGGCTTAGTAAGTATGGCTCGACTTACGCTCTTCGTGTAGAACTGTCGGAGCCTCTGGTGGCTTCCGGAAATGAAAAAGCCCAGTTCATTGAACGGTTCCACGAAGGCCTGAAGTCCTATTACCGGCCGGCTGACACGAAGCTGGACAAGTATCTAGATGTGATGTACTGGACTTTCGCTTTCCGTGAAGAAGATGCGGACAATCATGTGCATATCGGTGATTCTCTGCGCTTGCCGATACAGGTCAACTCCATTACAAAGGATAAGGCAAACCTGTTGCCGGGCGAAGAAAGTCCCTGGGTCCCTGTGGTGGGTGAGATTGAAGACGTCCGATTCAGGGTGAAGATGGCCGAGGGTGTAAGCACTACAGCTAAGGGTGACGACCTGTTTGCAGGCAATATGCCCGAAAAGGACGAGGACTTCCGCCTAAGCGTGTTGAGCGGTTCAGAGGAAACCCTTATCGCAAATGGCAAGAAGAAGTTGACTCCGTACAGTTCCATGCTCTCTTACGACACTGCCGCTTACAAGCATGGAGGCCCGGTGTTTAACATCGATGTGGAGATGCCGATTTTGCTCCAGAAGGATTCGTTGGATAATTTCGCCTGGAAGGCTCATATCGCATTTACGTTGGATATTTATACCAACATGGGAGCCCATGTAACCCAGACGGAATACGAATTTGATCTGGATGAAATTGGAATTGACAAGTTGTCTGCCGACGGAACCATCCACCTGAAGCTTGAGTGGCTGCCTCACGATGGTAATCCCGCTGCTGCAAACGGCAGGGCGATTGCTACGGGCCCCTACGTGTCGAAGTTCCTCTTCCATACGAAGGAAGTGGCTATTGCGCCGACGGCCAACAAGAAACATCGCGCCGGAACGGTGAAAAAGCAGAACAAGGAAAAGAGAATTTCCATGGGCTACCGCCGTATCAAGTGATTTATGACGGATATCCGAAAAAAGACCTCCCGCACGGGAGGTCTTTTTAAATTTGTAAGGAGGGTTTTAGGGAGGGCGGAAGCCTTCCCTAATTGCTTTACTCGTACTTGATGACGCCGGCGGGGCAGGAGTCGGCAGCGTCCTTGATCTCGCTTTCGTAAGCGGAATAGTCAACGCCTTCCTTCACCTGCATCTTTTCGGGAACGCTGAACACTGCGTCGCAAGTAGCTTCGCAAGCGCCGCAAGATACGCATTCGTCGCTGGATTCGTCCAGCCAAACTTTAGAAATAGCCATAATTTACCTCTTGTGTCTTTGGTTTGTGTCTGACCTAAAGATATAAAAAAATGGTGCTGTAAAGGGGAAAATTCTCCATTGGAACGATTTTTTTTTGTTTTGCATCGGGGTTTTAGGGGCGGCGCCCCTAGGCGAGGGGGTGATGGATGACTTGCTGAGTGTGTTGATGATGGGAGATCCCCGCCTGCGCGGGGATGGCAGGAAGGTGGCGGGGATGTAAGTTGACGAGGCAAGGCAGAAATCAGGGGGATTCTTCCCCCCTTTTATGTTATAAAAATCGAGGTGCCTGGGTTCGGTCCTTAAGAGCTTTTCTAAATTTGCGGGCGGAAATTCATCGTCTTTTAAGGCGAACAAATCGAGAGGACAGCACCCGCGATGAAGAAAGTGGTTGTAAAAATTGGTGGCAGCCTGGCAATCGACGAAGCCAAGCTGGCTGATTTTGTGTCGGCAGTCTCTACCCTCCCCGGTAGTGGCTGTCAGGTGGCCGTGGTTCACGGCGGTGGCAAGGACATCAACGAAAATATTGCCTTGCTCAAGGAACAACCGACATTCATCGACGGCCTGCGTGTGACGACCCCCGGCATCATGAAGATGGTCGAGATGACCCTCTCCGGCCACGTGAACAAGAAGCTTGTGCGCATGCTCCTGAACAACGGCTGTGGCGCCGTCGGTATTTCGGGCGTAGACGCGAACCTGTTCCAGGTGGTCAAGAAGCAGGGCAAGGTGGACCTTGGCCTGGTAGGCGAAATCAAGAAGGTGAACCCGGACATCGTGACCGCGCTCTGGGGTGCGGGGTTTGTTCCCGTGGTAAGCCCGATTTCGATTGGCCCCGACGCAAACGGTAAGGTTGTGTGCTGGAATGTGAATGCCGACACCGCTGCAAGCGAACTGGCTGTGGCGCTCGAGGCCGACCAGTTCGTGCTGGTGAGCGACGTGCCGGGCGTGATGGACGAAAACAAGAATGTAATTCCCGAACTGAGCGAAGCGGACGCCGAAAAGCTGATTGAGGCTGGCGTCATCTCCGGCGGTATGATTCCCAAAGTCCGCGAGAGTTTCAAGTCAATCCGACGAGGACTCAAGAGTATCCACATCGTGGGTTGGAAAGACGCGGAACACTTTGGCAAACAAATTAATGGAGATTTAAATTATGGCACAATCCTCAGCTAACCTGCTCGAACAGGACAAACAAATTATCGCGCCGCTCTACGGCAAGGCAGACATCAACTTCGTGAAGGGCGAGGGCTCTTACCTCTATGATGACCAGGGCAACAAGTATCTGGACTTCGTGGCGGGTATTGCCGTGAACGCGCTGGGTCACCAGAACCAGGCGATTAAGGATGCTGTGGTGGAGCAGATGAACCACTTCAACCACATCAGCAACCTTTACCCGAACTACCCGCAGATTAATCTCGGCAAGGCCCTCCTTGAAATTACCAAGTTCGACAAGGCCTCCTTCTGCAACTCCGGTACCGAAGCCAACGAAGGTGCAATCAAGTTTGCTCGTAAGTACTTCGACCGGAAGGGCGAAAAGAATCGCCAGAAAATCGTGACGTTCGTGAACAGTTTCCACGGCCGTACCTTCGCAGCTCTTTCTGCAACGGGTCAGCCGGCCATCCGCGATGGCTTCGGCTCTATGCCGGGTGACTTCGTTCACGTGACTTGGAATGACTGCGCTGCATTGAAGGCCGAGGTGGATGGCAATACCTGTGCCATCATGCTGGAATCATTGGCTGCCGAAGGTGGCGTGATGACCCTTTCTGCCGAGATGGTCGCTACGATTAACAGCCTGCAGAAGGAATTCGGCTGCCTCGTCATCGTTGACGAAGTGCAGGCGGGTGTGGGCAGGCTCGGAACCTTCCTCGGTTTCGAGAAGTACGGCCTGAATCCGGATCTAGTTTCTTTGGCAAAGGGAATCGGTGGCGGTCTCCCGCTGGGTGCGGTGCTCCTGCGCCAGAAGATTGCCGACCAGCTCAAGGCCGGTGACCACGGAACTACATTCGGCGGTAACCCGATTGCTTGCGCCGCAGGTCTCGCCGTCGTGAAGCAGATTCCGGGACTCCTCAAGAATGTGGCCGAACGCTCTGCCCAGCTGAAGGCCGGTTTGGCTGCCCTTGTGGAAAAGTACAGCTTCGCCAAGGAAATCCGGGGCGAAGGCCTGATTCTCGGTGTGGCTCTTGATGAATCCATGCCGGTGGGCAACATCATCGCTGCCGCCCGGGGCGAAAAGCTCATGGTCTTGAGCGCCAAGGGCAACGTGCTGCGTCTCTTGCCGCCGCTGAACATTTCGGCAGCTGAGTGCGACGAGGCGCTTGCAAAACTGAGCAAGGCTTTCGAAGCAGCTGCTAAGTAAAACTGGCCGCCGCGAAGTAATCCGAAAGTCAGCCGCTTTTCCGGCGATTGTCATCCCCGTTGCCATTCTGGAGGGGCAAAGCCCCGATAGAATCACGGGGATCTTTTTTTTGATGTATATTGTATCAAGAGGTTCTCATGAAATCTTATGTTGTTTCTGCCCTTGCGGCTTTTTTTGCTCTGCCGGCCTTTGCTTCCCAGAACGTGGTCAAGGTCGATGACCTGCACCCCGGCGTTGTCATCAACAAGGACAACATGATGTCTGCCGACTTGGCGATTTGGAACCCGCCTAGCCGCTTCTATGACATGGCTCCGGCCCTGGTAGATGGTGGCTACACCCTGTTCCGTTTCCCCAATGGAAGTCTCTCTAACGATTACCACTGGAACGGCATCGGCAAGTACGACGAAACGGGACTCTGGACTCCCGATGAAACCAAGTGGGCCCGGGGCTTCTTGGGCGAGACCGTTTACCGCGGCACCACCAAGGACAACTACGGTTTTGTCCGCCGGAGCCATCTGGCCGACGGCAAGATGGAGACCATGTGGTGGGGCGAAATCCTGGACCCGGTGGACCCGCCCTGGGTTGTGGTGGAATTCCCTGAAAAGGTGAACCTGGATTCCATTCAGATTGACTGGGGTAAGCTCCGCCCCAAGGCTTTTGAACTGGCCTATTGGACGGAAGACTACGCGGAATATCCCGGCGTGCACCAGGCTCTTGAAAACAAGCTGAAGGTAGAAGCCACGGTGCGGGTGAACTCCGCTACCACCAAGTACAAGTTCAAGCAAATCAATACCCGCTACGTGGCCGTCCGTTTCAAAACCACGGACCTGCCGTCAAAGGGCGTGCAGATTTGCGAGATGAAACTCTACAGCGGCGAGACGGATTTGCTGGGCGGCAACAACTACAAGTTCTACGCCATGTCTACCAGGAACGGCGACATCGCCCGTACGGACTGGACTGACATCAAGTGGGATTTCGAGACTTTCATGGAATACATCAAGACGCTCCCCAATGCCAGGGCCGTCATTTGCGTGAACGCGGGCACGGGAACCTCCAAGGAGGCCGCCGCCTGGGTGCGTTATGCCAACAAGGTGAAGGACTACAACATCAAGCAGTGGCAAATCGGCAACGAACTGGATGGCGAGTGGGAAGAATCCGGCCCCATTTCGGCAAGGCAGTACGCCGCCCGCTTTTTGGAATACGCCCGCGCCATGAAGGCGGTGGATTCCAGCATCATCTTGCACGGCCCGCTGTTCAGCACCCACAAGATGCAACAGAAGGGTGCGGGCCTTCTGGATGGCAAGTATTGGATGGAAGAGTTCCTGCGGATTGTGGGGGAGGCCGAAAAGAAAGATGGCAAGCGCTACCTGGACGTGGTGGACCTGCATAACTATCCGTACTGGACGCCAAACGACCCGAAACCCGCAGACATGCTACGTTCCATGCTGGATGTGGGACCCAACATGGACACGCTGGACATGTGGATGAAACGCCACCTGGAAGGGGAACGCCGGGTGTTCCTTTCGGAGTTCAGCACCTGCGTGCAGGGCTACAGCCTGCTGATGGATTACCCTCAGGCCTCCGCTATGGCCAGCGTCTTTGCCCAGCACGCCATGCGGTTTGGCAACCGCCTGCAGGTGCTTCCCTGGGACGCTTTCGGCAACCTGTTCAAGGGTCCCGACGACACCTGGGGAACTATCAGCATGACGGCGCTCCTCAAGGAAGGCTCCTGGAATCACTGGAAGTCCTTGGAGCCTACGGCAGAATATTACGGCGTCTACATGACCTTCATGGACTTTTTGGAAAGCGGTTTTGCGGTGTTGCCGGTAGAGAGCAACAGCCCCGACGTGGTGGCCTACGCCATCGGCAAGGGGGATTCTGCCCGTGTAATGCTGGTGAACCTCTCCGACATAACGCAGCTGGTGCAGATTGACCGGGCTAGCGAAAATTATCTCGTCCGCACGCAAGTAGAGATTTTTGGACCAGAACAGTTTAAATGGCAAGGGACTGGTCCGCACGCCTACCCCTACCCGAAAATGGGCCCTAGTGGACGCCGTATCAATCCGTCCAAGTCCAGAGACATTGCCGTACCGCCCTTTGGACTTGCCGTTGTGCAGATTAACCCGAAGGTCGTGGGCCTGGAGGCGGCAACGAAGGATTCTGCGTCAGACCCCAAGGTCATTGCCGCTGCCCTCGAAAAGAAGGTCCTGCTGGCAGGCGATACCCTGGACCTGTTCGCCACCGCTGTCCAGCAGTACGGTCAGCTGACAGAAGGCAAGCTTGAAATTCCGGAGCTTGGGATCGCCAAGTGGTTCAAGCCCGATGACGGCCTGTGGAACGCCTCCATCGAAAGCTTCCATGTGAAGGTTCCCATGCCCGCAAATGTGAAACTTGGGCCTGCCACGGCGACGCTCAAGATTCGCGGCCTGGGTGGCAAGGCTACGGAATTCAAGATTCCCTTCCGCATCCGCGGGGCTTACCGCACCACCAGCGTCATGCAGAACTTCGACAATGGGCTGGATGCGGTAGATTGGTACCCGGTGGCCAACGGCGATAACGCTACCAGTATCGAGGCCAAGGTCTTTAACGGAGCGCCTCCCCATGGCGGATTCATCCGTCACGACTTTATCATCGAGCAGCCTCCTGCACAGGGTTGGCCCAACTTCGCCGGAGCTTACTACGTAATCCCCGAAGCCGTCAGGAATTCCGTAGGCATCGTGTTCGACTACGCCACCAACCACAACAACCCCGACGGCTATTTTGAGGTGCAAATCGCCAGTGAGCAGGTGAAGGACTACGACGAGTTCATGGTCCGGCTGAAAAATACCCGCGGCAGCTGGGTCCGGGACACCCTCATCTGGGAAAACATGGCGCAAGAGGGCTGGGGCAAGACCATCCCGCAGCTGGACCCCAAGCAAATCAAGAACTTCGCCTTCAGGGCCCGCTACAGCGGCAAGGGCTACATCAGCCTGGACAACATTTACCTCTTGCAAGAGGACGGCACCGAAGTCCCCATGCCCAAGGGATTACGCCGCTTGCGGTAAGGGGGAAGGCCTTCCGCACCACCTAAAGGTGGCCATGTACACTAAGCGCTAAAGCGCTAAGTGTACAAAGGTCGCTCCAGACCAAGCCGGGCCAGGTGCCTGCCCCGGACTTGTTCCGGAGCTACCCCTTTTCCTAGGGGCCCTGCCCCTAAAACCCCGAATGAAAAAGGAACCCTCGTGGGTTCCCTTTACTATGTGGCGATAGGGTCCTTTACTTGATGATGAGCATCGAGTCGTCCCAAGCTTCGTGCTTTTCGAGGCCCAGAAGGTTGGCCGTCGTTGCAGCGATGTTGGAAAGACCCCAGTCGCCTTCCTTGAGGGAAAGCTTGCCACCCGTTACGTTATCGTAAAGGATGCAAGGAACCTTGTTCAAGGTGTGGCTTGTCTTTGCCTTGAAGGTACCGTCCTTGTTGACCTTCGGCATGCCGGTCTTCTTGTCGATTTCGTACATTTCGTCGGCGTTACCGTGGTCAGCCGTGATGATAGCGACACCACCGAGGGCGTCAATCACCGGGAGCAGGCGTGCAAGGCCGATATCCACAGCTTCGATAGCCATCGTGGCAGCGCGGAAGGAACCGGTGTGGCCCACCATGTCGCCGTTCGGGAAGTTGCAGCGGAGCGTCTGGTACTTGCCGCTCTTCAAGGCTTCGATCATGGCGTCGGTGATTTCGGCGGCCTTCATCCACGGGCGCTGTTCGAACGGAACAACGTCGGATTCGATTTCCAGGTAGGTTTCGCCGTCGAACTTGCTGGAACGGTTACCATTCCAGAAGTAGGTCACGTGGCCGTACTTCTGCGTTTCGGAGCAGGCGAACTGCTTTACGCCCGTTTCGGAAAGCCATTCGCCGCTGGTTTCCTTGATGGCCGGAGGCGGCACCAAGAAGCGGTTCGGGAGCTTGAGGTCGCCGTCGTACTGGAGCATGCCGGCGTAGCAGACGTGCGGGAAGCGCTTGCGGTCAAATTCGCTGAAGGATTCTTCTTCGAAGGCGCGGGTGATTTCGATGGCGCGGTCGCCACGGAAGTTGAAGAACACCACGGAGTCGCCATCGTTGATGGTACCCACCGGAGCGCCGTCCTTTGCAATCACGAACGGCGGGAGATCCTGGTCAATGGCCTTGGTTTCGCCGCGGAGGGTTTCGATAGCCTGCGTAGCGTTGTCGAAGTAGCGGCCTTCGCCCAGCACGTGGGTCTTCCAGCCGAGTTCCACCATTTTCCAGTTAGCGTTGTAACGGTCCATGGTAATCTGCATACGGCCACCGCCGCTAGCAATGCAGACGTCGAATTCCGGGCTGCGGAGTTCGTCGAGGAACTTTTCGAACGGGCCGACGTAATCGAGGGCGGAAGTTTCCGGAACGTCACGGCCGTCGAGCAAGATGTGTACGCGGACCTTCTTGAGGCCTTCCTTCTTGGCCTGGGCGACCATGGCCTTGAGGTGGCTGATGTTGGAGTGGACGTTGCCGTCGCTGAAGAGGCCGATGAAGTGGAGCACGCTGTTCTTGGCGCGAACGTTCTCGGCAATTTCCTTCCAGGCATCGCGACCGAAGATGTCGCCGCTGTTGATGGCGTCTGCAACGAGGGCTGCACCCTGGTTGTACACCTGGCCCGCACCGATAGCGTTGTGGCCCACTTCGGAGTTACCCATATCTTCGTTGGTCGGCATACCGACGGCGCGGCCGTGAGCCTTCAGGAGCACGTTCGGGTACATCTTGAAGAGGTTGTCGAGAGTCGGGGTGCGGGCGGCCTTGATGGCGTTGCCTTCGACCTTATCGGTGATACCAAAACCATCCATCACGATGGTTACGACCGGTCCCTTGATGCCGGGGAAATTGGAAAGCTTCTTGAGCATAGTTTACTCCGTATTGTGCCCGCGCAGTCTGTGCAGGCGTGTTAAATTACGGGCGTAAAGATAGAAAAAAACGTTTCCGTATAAAAAAAGTAGCCCCGTGTTTGCGGGGCTACCCATGTTATTTGCCGAATCTCCTAGAAATTATTTTTTCTTGTAATAGACGAGGCCTAGGGTTCCACTAGTGGTGCTGGATGTCATGTTTTGGGTAACTCTCATGGGATAGCTGCCCGCCGGGGTTTTAACGATATACCACAAGGTTCCCTTGTCCATTTCCATTTTTTCTGTGGCTGTTCTCTCGTCGCTTTCCATGTCTTCCATGCAGACAGGATCCTTGGGGTCAATTCCTGCAGTGAGAACACCGCCTTCTTCAGAAATTGTTACGCCTGCAGCTGCTTGCAGATACACGATCTCGTTTTCCACCACCAACGTGAGCTGGGCTTCCGTGCCACCATCCAAGTTCATGTAATTGATATCGCTACCTACATCGTTCTTAAGTGTTATTTCTTGACGTGCGAGTTCAGTACAGGTCTTGGGCCCTTCACTAGACGAAGACCCTATAGCCTTGCATTCCAATTCAAAATCGGAGGATTTGAGGGCAGTATAGTGAAGATTGGGGTCTTCTTCAACGCTCATATATGCCCATACATACAGTACGAACTTACCGCATCCGATTTTATCTTGGTTGAGCGGAACTTTGCTGAATGACGCTGCCATAGAAATCTTGTCGGTCGGGAAATCGACGTTTCCGTCAATGTTAAGGCTGTCGACAAGGTAGGTCTTTCCGTCGTCACCATATTTTCCAACGATAAACGAGAGACTGTCAAATGTGAACCAGAAATCCTCATCTGCGTCGTGACCTTCAGGTATGAAGTCGTAGTCAAAACTCAATGATCCGCTCAGATTGAGTTCCCATCCACCTTTGCCATCTGCAAGAACCTTGGTCATGATAGATGATGCTGAATTTATGGGTGAGGTTTCCGAGGCCGAAGAGAGGATGATTTCTTGGGCGGAGGAGGTTCCATCGCCTTCATCTGCACTAGAACTGCTGTCGCCACCGCAAGCGGTGAGAGCAGCGGAGCCCAGCGCGAAAACGGAACACGCAAGAATGGATTTTACGAATTGGAATTTCATGATGTTTTCCTCATAAAAAGTTTTCTGCCTTTGAAAATAAACAAAAATGGACGAAAAAGCAAACGAAAAAGCGAAAAATTCTAGAAAAACGCCTTGTTTTGGGCGTTCCCCGCCCCAAAGTAAAGAACAATTCATCACGAAGGGCGGGTCGGGCCATACTCGTCAGGGCTTCCAGCCCTGCCTCACCGAGCCCGTCCGTTGTCCGGTCTCGTCCCCTTACGGGGTCACTGTCCCTAACGCATATTTCGGATAATGTCCCGCAGACGCGCCGCTTCCTCGAAGTCGAGGCGCGCGGCGGCTTCCTTCATTTGCCGTTCCAGGTCTTCCAGCGAACTTGTCATCCCCGCGGAGGCGGGGATCTCCTTTCTTACATCGTGCCTCGAGCCTTTCTCTCGTCTAAACTTGGAGGGCTGCAGCGGTTCCATCGGACGAATGCCGAGATTAGTTCCAAGTTCTGAGTTACTAGTTACTAGTTCGTCATCGTCAATGTCGACACCGTCGATTCCAAGGGGATCCGCGATTCTCAGGTCGTCTTCCAGCTTGCGGGTCACGGACTTCGGCGTGATGCCGTGTTCCTTGTTGAATTCTTCCTGCACGGCCCTGCGGCGGGCGGTTTCGGTGACGGCCTTTTCCAGACTGTCGGTCATGTTGTCTGCAAAGAGCAAGACTGTACCGTTCACGTTACGGCTCGCGCGTCCCATGGTCTGGATGAGGCTCCTGTAGTTGCGCAGGAACCCTTCCTTGTCGGCGTCGAGTATGGCCACCATGCTCACTTCGGGCAGGTCCAGTCCTTCGCGCAGCAGGTTGATGCCCACGAGCACGTCGAATTCTCCGGTGCGCAAGCCCCGGATTAGTTCGTGACGTTCCAGCGTCTTGATATCGCTGTGCAGGTAACGCGCGCGGATGCCCGCTTCCACAAAAAAGTCGGTGAGGTCCTGCGCCATCTTCTTGGTGAGGGTCGTCACCAGCACGCGGTCGCCGTTCTTGACGACCTCCTCGATGCGGTACAGGAGCACGTCCATCTGACCCTTGATGGGGAACATCTCGATTTTCGGGTCCAAAAGTCCGGTGGGCCTGTTAATTTGTTCGGTAACGACACCGCCGGTCTTGGTAAGTTCGTAATCGCCGGGGGTTGCAGACACGAAAAGCACCTGTTTCGGGTACATGTACTCGAATTCGGCAAAGTTCATCGGGCGGTTGTCCAGCGCGCAGGGGAGGCGGAACCCGTACTGCACAAGCGTCGTCTTGCGGGATTTGTCGCCTTCGGCCATGCCGCCCACCTGCGGAATACTCACGTGGGATTCATCCACCATCAAGAGCCAGTCGTCGCCGAAGTAGTCGATAAGCGTAAACGGGCGCGTACCCGGGGCGCGGTTCTCGATAATGCGGGAGTAATTCTCGATGCCGCTGCACATGCCGGTCTCGCGAATCATTTCCATGTCGTAGCGGGTGCGGCTGCTGAGGCGCGCCGATTCCAGCACCTTGCCTTCTTTGTCCAGTTCTGCAAGGCGCTCGGTCAGTTCCACCTGCATGCGCTGTAAGATTCCCGCGCGGCCTTCTTCTTTCGTCACGAAGTGCTTTGCTGGTGCAATCGTCATCTCGTCCATTTCCTGCGTGACTTCGCCGGTAATGATGTTGAAGCGCACGAGCCTGTCCACCTCGTCGCCGAACAGTTCGATGCGGAGCCCTTCTTCGTCGTAGCTCGGGTGGATTTCAATCACGTCGCCGTGCACGCGGAAACTGCCGCGCTCCAGGCTGAAATCGTTTCTCGTGTATTGGATTCGCACCAGGTCGTGGAGAATCTTGTCCCGGTCGTAAACGTCGCCTTTCTTGATGCGGACCATCAAGTCGAAGTATTCGCTGGGGCTACCCAAACCGTAGATGCAGCTTACGGAGGCCACGATAATCACGTCCCTGCGGGTGAGCAAGTTAGCGGTGGCGCGCAGGCGGAGCTTGTCAATCTCGTCGTTGATGCTGGCATCCTTCTCGATGAAGGTGTCTGTGTGCGGAATATACGCTTCGGGCTGGAAATAGTCGTAATAGCTTACGAAGTATTCCACCGCATTGTGCGGGAAGAACGCCTTGAATTCCTGGTAGAGCTGGGCAGCGAGCGTCTTGTTGTGCGTGAGGATGAGCGTCGGTTTGCCTACGTTCTTGATGACGTTCGCCATGGTGAACGTCTTGCCGGAACCGGTCACGCCAAGCAGCGTCTGGAACTGTTCACCGTGCTTGAAACCTTCGGTCAATTCCTCGATGGCCTTCGGCTGGTCGCCCGCCGCACCGTAAGGGCTCACGAGTTCAAAATTTGCGCGGGTCGGCGACTGGAACTGCTTTAAATGCCCCGGCAAACTCTGCTCGGGCGGTAGCGGTTTCGCTATCGGTTTCGCATACGGGTCAGGTGTAATTGTCTTGCGTGCGCGTGCCATGGGATTAGGATCTAGGGGTTAGGATTTAGGGGCTAGTTTCTGGCTTGTATTCACTAGATCCTAGCTCCTACCCCCTATCCCCTAAAAAATAGTAAATTTCCGTTATGGATCACGAGTATAGCATTTCAGGTCGGCTTTGGGTGGATAATGTCGATTCGGTCCTGTTGAACCAGGATTGTCGGGAATACGCCATAGGCGATATCGTGTTCCTGCTTTCGCCTGCGGGTGTCAACGAAATTCAAATATCCCTTAGGGATAAATCTATGGCGGTGTCAATTTCTGACGATAAAATTTCCACTTGCTGCGCCGATCTTTCCCGTAGGTTTGCGTCCCGTGTCCGTATGGAAAGGCTCCACGAAGAATACGGCAATGCCAACGTGTTCAACGGCGGATCGGACTACGAAGTGGTCTGCGCCGACAGCTTGGTCTGTGAATACGATAATGGCAGGGAAATCGCTTTTAGTAAGCAATCTGTGTGAGTGTAGTCCTCACTCTCCTCTGTTCTTCGCAGCCACGTCCTTGAACTTGTTGTGGTCGGTGAGTGTGCTGCTGAAGAAGTGAGTTCCCGAACCGTCGTCTTTTGCAACAAAGTAAAGTGCCTTGGTGTCGGCAGGGAACAGCGCCGCCTCTATGGCCTTGCGCCCCGGGTTCGAAATGGGCCCTGGCATCAGGCCCTTGAACTTGCGGGTGTTGTAGGGACTGTCGCTGTTGAGCTGGCTCTTGTAGATGGGCCCGGTCAAGTTTCTGAAGATGAACCGCACCGTGGGGTCGGCCCCCAGCGGCATGCCGATTTCAAGCCTGTTGTGGAAAACGCCTGCAATCAAGAACCGTTCATCGGGCTTGCCGGTTTCTTCTTCTACTACGCTTGCAAGGGTAAGCACCTTGTGCCAGTTGCCGAGAGTCGCCCACTTGGAGCCAGGCTTGTTTTTCATCTCGTCCCGAAGCTTCAGGTTTGCTGCCACCATCTGTCTGATGATAGTCTCTTCGGTTGCATCGATGGCAAAGGGGTAGGTGTCGGGCAGCAGGTAGCCTTCCAAGGAGTTTGCATCTACGCCCAGGGACTGGGCGAACTTCGGGTCCTGGACCAACTTGTTCCAGCGGTCCTCGTTTAGGTCGGGAAACGCTTTTTTCAGGTAGGCGGGAATTTCCCAGCTTGCCCGACCTTCGGGGATGGTCACCTTGCGAACGGCGTTCTTGCCACTTGCAAGCAGGGTGAAGATTTGTTCCAGGGTCTGCCGAGGCGGAATCTCGTACCAGCCAGCCTTGAGGTTTGGCTTGTCTATTTTGTTCCGGACCTTGAATGCCAGTCCGTCCTTCCAGACGCCCTTTTCCTGTAAAATTTGAGATACTTTGGCCGCCGAACTGCCCTTGGGAATCTCCAAAAGCACGGTTTCTTGGTTATCGGATACCGCATTTATGCGTTTTTTTCCTTGAAAAACGGCAAAAATCGCCAAAATGACCAGCAAAAGCACGGAAATGGTAAAAATCTTCTTCATATCGTAAAAATTTAAAAGAAAATCTCCCAATTTGCCAAAATAAAAGGTATATTCCTACTGCATAGTTGTATATTTTACCATGTTTATTGAGGAATAACATGAAAAAGGTTTTATTTGTTGCTCTTTCCCTGATGGTGGCCGCTGCTTTTGCTGCGCCGAACAAAGTGAAGTCCAAGCTGGGCGATATTGACTTGACCAAGGAAAAGGGCGGTGGATCCGTGGTTTGCACCGCAGGCTTTAACGACGAACTCACCATCGTGAAGGACGGTGACACCGAAGTGCTGGTCAAGGGTAACTGCGGCCAGGGCTGGGTGGCCAAGTCTAAGGTGGAATATGTGGCTCAGGCCGCTGGCGACAAGTCCATGAAGTTGGAAGGCGTGGACGTGGTCGGCTGGCTCGATAACCCCAGCGCCGTGTTCGTGTTGGAAAACGACGACATCGACTTCGACGGTGTGAACATCGATCGTGACTTCAAGGAATACCTGCAGCACACGATGGACCGCGAACAGATGGAAATGCACAACAACGAAAACTAAGTTGTCTGTGTAGCACACTTGTCATCCTCGCAGAGGCGAGGATTCGTCAGAGATAACCCCGGCACTGCGCTGGGGTGTTTTTTTGTTAAAGAATGTGCTCGATTGTGGTGCCCCAAGACAAGATAGAATGGACGTGTTTACATCAGCAACAGATTGTTACCATAATTTGACTTGAATAACGCGGTCTCTGAAATTATTTTTAGACGGTATATATCACAAATCTAGAGATGGGTATTGTATGAAAAGGACATTTTTCCTTCTTCTGGCCTTGTGCCTTGTTTCCCTTTCCTTCGGGCGCGTGGGCCCGGTAAGCCAGTATGGCCAGCTGATGGCTGGCAAGGCCGGCAGCAAAGGCCAGATTTACGGCTCCTGTGAGGGCATTAAATCTGGTAAAGAAGTTGCCGTGCAGGGCATGAGCCTTTTCTGGGCCATCTCTAGCGACGTGGGTTCCCCCTTCTGGACATCCAGCATTGTGAGCGGCCTGGTAGAGAAGCAGAATATCCAGATTATCCGAGCCCCTATGGGTGTAGATGAAAACTGGGGCTCTGGCAACTACTTCAGTGATACGAATAAGTACCAGAGTTTGATGAATGCCGTGGTGCAGGCGGCTATCGACAACGACATCTACGTGATTATCGACTACCATAGCCACAAGGCCAGCGACAATGTAAACAACGCAAAGACATTCTTCAGTTACATGGCCCAGAAGTGGGGCGGTTACGACAACGTGATTTTCGAAGTGTTCAACGAACCCACCAGCCAGTCCTGGGGCACTATCAAGACATACGCCGAGTCTGTCATCGAGACTATCCGCCAGTATTCTGACAACCTGGTCCTTGTGGGTAACCCTGATTGGGACCAACATCCGGATTATGCCATTGGCAATACGGTTCGCGATTCCAAGAACAACGTGGCTTATACATTCCATTTCTATGCGGGTTCCCACTCTGTGGGTGGCGAAGGCGCGAATGCCGACCGAGCCATGAACGCGGGCCTTTCTGTGTTCGTTTCTGAATGGGGTACGGTGAATGCCGACGGTGGTGGCGGAGTCAGCGGTAATTCCTCCAGCTGGCTTACCTGGATGAACAACAACAAACTTTCTGGTGCCAATTGGTCCGTTTCCAACAAGAACGAAGGAGCCTCTTACTTTAGCGGAAGTGCCTGGAACTATTCCAATAGCGGTCAGTGGGTAAACACCAACATTTTCTCCAAGCTCCCCAAGTCTTATTCGAAGTGCGGAAACGCTCCTTCATCTAGCAACTCCAATCCCACGTCTTCGGCGAGCAATCCGAATTCTTCCGCTTCTCAGGGCGGTACCAACAAGCCTTTGCTGGTGGACAATTTTGAAGACGGCAACTACACCTCTCTTTGGAACAGCCCGTGGGGAATATATAATGATAATGACAAACAGGCAAATTCCACTATCGATACCGCCATGGTTTCTGGAAACGGTTCCTCCAAGGCTGTCCAGATAACCTATCGTCTGGATAAAGGCACATACGAGTATAGCCCGTTTGTGGGTTTGGTGGTTTCCGCCAATGCCGATGAAACGACCACCGAAGATCTGTCGGCCTGTACCGCCATCCAGTACGATTACAAGGGTGGCGCCCACGACTTTAGGGTGGAATCTTCTGTCGATGTGGAATACAACTACCACAAGTCGGCGGCCCAGTCCAGCAATGGCTGGAAAACCCGGACGGTTTACTGGACGGACTTGGCCCAGGAAACAGGCTGGGGAAGAGTGGCTTCTATAGACGATGTCCAGAAGGCGGTACGGGCCTTCAGCTGGCAAATTCAGGGGACTTCTGGCACCAACGGCACCTTGCAAATAGACAACGTGAAGTGCCTGGGCCTTAAGGAGGCTAGTTCTTCCAGCGCGGCCCAGTCGTCTTCCAGTGCACAATCTTCTTCTAGCAAGCCCAGCAGTTCGTCTGTGGCTTCTTCCAGCAGCGCCAAGCTGGTGATTACCGGAAACTTGACGCAGACGGTGCTTCGTGGAGGCTCTATAAGCCCGGTAATCTTTACGAATATCAATAGCTTCCAGAGAAATTCTCAGAATGTCTACTACCTGAATATGACTCGTTCCGGCAATGTACTTACCTTGGACGCAGTTGTCCCCACAAGTGCGAACTTGGGAACCTTCCGTGAAAACTTTACGGTGAACGGAACGGCCTACACAATGGTGCTGACTGTAAACGACATCTCCAGCAGTTCTGTCCAGAGCTCGTCTTCCGTCAGTTCTTCTTCGCAGACTCCTGCAAGCTCAGCTGCAGCAAGTTCCGCTTCCGTGAGCAACGATTGGCAGTCCAACACCCAGCTTACGGTCAATACCAATGGTGACGCGGTTATTGGTCAGTCGAATGGATGGACTCCCGACCGCGTAGTAACTAAGGGATTGGGCGAGGTTGAAGCCAACAAGTCTTACACCTTGAGTTTTGATGCCTCTATCCAGCAGAACACCATGGACATGGCCGTTTTGTTGAATTCCTATTGCAGTGGCATGGTAGAATTGGATGCAAACGAAGGTGCTCAGGCCTATACTTGTACCTTCAAGGCTACCAAGACTGAAAGCGTGGTACTGACCTTGACCATGCCAGGTTCCCGCTGGGAATCGGTGACTATTTCCAACCTTTCCCTGAAGTTGGCTGATGGTCACGAGGTGCTGTCCAGTTCTTCTGTAGCTCCTTCTAGTTCATCTGTGGCGATTGTAAAGCACGATGTCAAGTTTGTCGTAAACGGGAAAGTTATCCAGACGATCAAGGTAGCAGAAGGTGAAATTCCCGAGGCTCCCGCAAGCGTAGAACTGCCCAAGAATGATGCTCAGTACAGTTACAGCTTTGGCGGTTGGACTCCGGAGATTGTCGCCGTTACAGGCCCGGCCACCTACACGGCCAATATCGTTCAGACAATCAATGCCTACAAGATTACCTTCCTCAATTACGACAATTCGGAATTGTGGTGGGCCGAAGTGAACTATGGGAAGCTTCCTGTGTATGGCGGACCTGAGCCGACTCGTGAACTTAGTAAGTTCTACCGTTATGAATTCAAGGGCTGGAATCCCGAACTGAAAAAAGTGGTGGGCAAGGCTTCTTACACTGCCACCTATAACGAAATCCCCTTGAACGAAAGTTCTAGTTCTGCTCAGGTGTCCAGCAGCAGTACCGAAACGAGCAGTTCGTCTGTTACTTCCAGCGCTTCTACCGAAGTCGTTGTCACCGGAAACCTTACGCAAAATGTGGTCAAGGGTGCCGAATTTGAGGCGGTTACGTTTACGAATGTGACTTCGTTTACCAAGGAGACGTACTACATTTGGTGGCTTTCTTATGATTACGTGGGCAATACACTCACCATCAGCAATTCTCAGTCGACACAGTGGCTGCAGGCCGGTGATTGGAACGAAAAGATAAATGTCAACGGGACCACATATGAAATCCAGGTGACCGTGGTGGAGCCGGAATCCTCTGCGGCCTCTAGCTCTAGTTCCAATGAAACATCTAATTCTAGCACAAGTAGTCCAAGTTCTAGCTCCAGTGCAGTGACTCCGGCCTCCAGTGGTTCTTCGACGATGGCCTTGCGCGGGGCTATGAAGTTCCCCGTTTCTGTGGTCGTGAATGGCCGTACACTCCTGATTGAGCGCGGCCAGGCTACTGTTGAGGTGTTCGACCTTCAAGGCCGTCCGCTAGCTCGCTTCATCCAGGTATCCGGTGCTGTAGAGCTTACAACGTTCAATGCCGGTAGCTATATCCTGCGGGTCAAGTCCGGCACTCAGGTGCAAAACCGCAAAATCACGCTAAATTAAGCGTTTTTGCCTAAAAGATGTCGTTGCTCCTGGTCCTTGCGACTAGGGGCTTTTACATTTTTTTACAAGGAAAAAAAGAGTTTTGAAACTATTTTTAATACGAATATACATGGGAAATACACGGGTGTTGTTATGAAGAAAGCTTTTGCTTTGGCGCTGTCGCTTTTGGCGGCGTTTGCGTTCGCCGCCTTTGACGAAAGTCATTTCAATTATGGGCGACAGTGGAAAGGTGAACTTAAAGGCGTTAATCTGTCTGGGAAGGGCCTTTCCCATTTGGCAATCTGGCTTGGTGATAATGCGACTTACAATACATATTGGGAAGGCGATATGGTACGGGCCTGTTTCCAGTATGACCTGACACCGGTAATTTATGCCTATGTGATTGCTGAATATGACAAAGACCAGGGTTATAAGGATTGCGACGTGGGTACGCCCAATCATTGTACCAATGGTGCCCAGACCATTCGGGACCATTGGAGTGATATCCTCGCTCGCTACAAGTCGTATGCCCAAGGCATAGCACAGGATTATGGTACGTCAAAAACCACCATCTGGTTGATTGAACCGGACTTTTTCCAGTATTCCGCTTCGGGGGATGCGCGTTCCCCTTATACCCAGCAGGGGGGCGGCATTCCCGACGCCGAACTTTGCGGCACCCGGTTTAACCAAATTGTGGCGGCCATCAAGCAGTACCTGCCCAATGCCAAGATTGCGGTGGATATTTCCCCGTGGCTGAATGGTGACATCGTTGGCTGGTATGCCAATTTTGACCAGAGTAAGGTCGATTACCTTTTCTCGTCGGGTGGTCGTACCCAGGGTGACCAGAGCCGTATTCGCAGCGACAACAACAACCTGCTGACATGGGCCCAGGCCAGTGCCGCCATGGGAGGCAAGAAAATTATTGCTGATGACGGTTACGGTGTAGGTGGCGGCAGCAATAACGATTACCAGGATTGGATGAACGTGAATAACCTGAACAACCGTATTTCTGACGGTGTTATCGGCATAACCATTCAGGATCCGGGTGATGCTTTTTATGAATTTGCGGCGCAGCATCCCATTTCTCTCGGCGGTGGCGGAGGAAATTCTTCCAGTTCAACTGCACAGAGTTCTTCTAGCAGGCCGTCCAGTTCGTCGGCAGCTCCAACGCCTAGCAACTTGACCGCCTTGATTGACAATTTTGAAGACGGCAATGGAATTTCTGAATGGGGCGGTGAGTGGTCCGCGTATACTGATGCCGATGATGGTGGACAGTCCACTGTCACAACGTCTTTTTCCACGGGGTATAGTTCTTCGAAGGCTCTAAAGGCGTCCTATGCATTGGAAAAGGGCAATTTGTCATATGACCCGCAGGTGGGTATAACGGTTGACTTGCTTGCAGACAAGAGCACTGTCAATTTGAATTCTTGTACAAGTATCAGTTATTATTACAAGGGTGCCGCCCATTCGGTGCGTATGGAGTCTCCTTTGGTGACAGATTATGCATACCATCAGGCATCTGCCGCCACGACAAATAGCTGGACCAAGAAAACGGTGACACTCACTTCCATGAGCCAGCCCGACTGGACGAAGATGATTGTTGATGTGAATTCGGCTCGGCAGAATGTGAAGGCTTTCAGTTGGCAGGTTTCCGGGACCACCGGTGCCACGGGTTCTCTGGAAATTGACAATGTCCGTTGCGAAGGGTTGCCCGAGGCTGCCTCCAGTTCTTCGGCAAAGTCCAGCTCCAGCGTTTTGTCCAGTTCTGCACGTTCCTCTTCAAGCGTTTCTTCCAGTTCGGTGACGTCATCCAGCAGCGTTTCGTCCAGTTCCGTCTCGTCATCGAGTGTATCCAGCAGCTCGTCGGTGTCTTCTAGTTCCGTTGGGGAGGAATGGAATTCCAACACCGAGTTGACCATCAATAACAATGGTAGTGTGACTATCGGTCAGTCCAACGAGTATGCTGCCGCCCGTGTTGTGACCAAGGGTCTGGGCAACGTTGTTTCCGGAGAATCTTACACGTTGTCCTTTGATGCTACGGAGGGTTCAGGTGGCCAGGAAATGAATATGACGGTGGTTGTCGGGAGCTATTGCAACGATATTGCGACGATGACAGGTGGCAATACGACTCATGTTACCTGTTCCTTTACCGCCAATGCTTCGGAGTACTTGGCGCTTACTCTTGGTATGCCCGGTAGCCGTTGGGAATCGATAACTATTTCCAATTTCTCCTTTGCGGCCAACGTCGTGCCTGTCACATTTACCATTACCTTCAAGAACGGCAATGTAACATTGCAGACGGTAGAAGTGGAACAGGGTACTATCCCTGTGTATACCGGAGCTGAACCGACAAAGGCGGCAACGGACCAGTACACCTATACATTCCAGGGCTGGAATCCGGCATTAGCTGCAGCGACAGGAAATGCGACATATCAGGCTGTCTTTAGCGAGGTGACAAATTACTACTCCATCAGGTTCCTGAATGGCGGAGCCGTGTTGGCTACGCAAGCTGTGGCCTACGGAACAATACCTGTATATTCCGGTGCGACGCCCACCAAGGATGCGGATGCCGCTTACACTTACGCATTCGACGGTTGGAATCCGGAAATTGTCGCCGTTACGCAGGATAAGGATTATACGGCCAAGTTCAAGGGAACTAAGAAAAAATATACTGTGACCTTTGTGAATGGTGACGGTACATCCAGCAGTAGCCAAATGGAGTACGGCGAAACGCCTGTCGCACCTGTGGGCAAGACGCCTGCTAACGATGCACAGTATAGCTATAGCTTTGCGGGCTGGACTCCGGAAATTGATGCGGTTACTGGCGATGCAACCTACACTGCGGTGGTGGACAAAGCAGTGAACCTGTACACTGTAGCGTTTGTGAATGACGATGGCACGCCCCTGACCTCTGCTACGTACTCCTATGGTACCGCTGCGGGCGATGTCATAAAGCCTAGGACTCCCGAAAAGCCCGCTACTGCTGAATACACCTATGAGTTTAGCGGCTGGGATCCCAAGATTGCCGATGTCACGGGCAACGCCACATATACCGCCACCTACAAGGAATTCAAGCGCAAATACACCATTACCTACCTGAACGAAGACGGATCAGTCTTCACGAAGGCGGAATACGAATACGGCACTCCGGACAAGAGTCTTCAGCTTGCTGAAAATCCCACCAAGAAGGGCACGGCCCAGTACACCTATACCTTTGCTGGCTGGAACCCGACCCTGGCTAAAGTTTCGGGAGAGGCCACCTACACGGCGACCTTCAAAGCAACTGTGAATCAGTACACAGTGACCTTCCTGAACTACGATAATTCTAAACTGCAAAGCTCCAAGGTGGCTTACGGCGAAATGCCTGAGTACATGGGTGAGACTCCGGTCAAACCCTCCACTGCTACCAACAACTATTTCTTTGACTACTGGACTCCGGGCATAGAGTCTGTGACGGAAGATGTTTCTTATATGGCGGTGTTCCGCGAGGAAGCCGTTGTAATTCCTTCTAGCAGTTCTGTTGTGGAGTCTAGCAGCTCTGAAGAACAGTCTTCCTCCAGCGAAGTTGTGGAGTCTAGCAGCTCTGAAGAAGATTCCTCCTCCAGCGAAACGGTTGAGGAGTCTAGCAGCTCTGAAGAACAGTCTTCCTCCAGCGAAGTTGTGGAGTCTAGCAGCTCTGAAGAAGATTCCTCCTCCAGCGAAACGGTTGAGGAGTCTAGCAGCTCTGAAGAACAGTCTTCCTCCAGCGAAGTTGTGGAGTCCAGCAGCTCTGAAGAAGATTCCTCCTCCAGCGAAGTGGTTGAAGAATCCAGCAGTTCCGAGGAAAGTTCAAGCAGCGGGGCAGAATCTAGTAGTTCTGTCGAAGAAAGCCCCTGCATTGCCTTTGTGAACGGTGTCGGGGGGTATGCGGAACACTGCTATAATTCTGGCTTGAACAATATGACTGCGGAAACATGCTACACTATTTCCCCCACACGTCCAGGAAGTTTACAGTGGATGAATACGGATGCTTCAAATAGGGAATGGTGGGTGGAAACCTCCTGCCTAGACTTTGTTCCTCCCAGCTCCAGTTCTGCAACAACCATTGTGTCTAGCAGCGCTAGTGCAAGTAGCCCAGAAGCGTTCGTAGCGGAACTGCAGTCGCAATTAAAGGTTTCCTTCGCTCACAACTGCCTTGCGATTTATGCGCCTAGAGAATCTTTAGTTCGCGTACAGGTGTTCGATATGCTGGGCAATCGCGTTAAGGCATTCCAGGAATCCTTCGTAGGGACCATGGAAATGTCGCTCCAGGGACTTCCGCAGGGTAGCTACATGGTCCGCGTTGTGACCGGAAGTTCTGCAAAGACCAGCCGTATCAATATACGGTAAGCCTCTTGCCGACGGTGACTGGAGCTTACAAGTGTGTGATGTGAAATGTGTAGTGAGAAATGAATAATTCCACTTCCCACGTTAAATCTTCTTGTTTTTATCGGTCCTGATACCTAATCGCTAAAATCTCAAGCGGATCCTCACTTTCGTGAGGATGACTTTCCTCGTGCCCCGCACCTCACAACTCATAACTGGCTACTCATTACTAATCTCACATTCCTCATTCCCCAAACCCTTAGATCCTAGCCCCTAACCCCTAACCACTATTTACTATCTTTGGCCCGTATGTTTTTGAAGGGCGTGAAAGACGGGTTACCCATAGGCATCGGCTATTTTGCGGTGTCCTTCTCTTTCGGCATTGCCGGATCCAAGTTCATGTCTTGGTTCTTGGTGACCTTCATCTCCATGACCAACTTGACTTCGGCGGGACAGTTTGCGGGCCTTAACATCATGGTGGATGCCGCCGGCACTTTTTTGGAGATGGCTATCGCCACCTTCTTTATTAATCTGCGCTATTCCCTGATGGCCATCACCCTTTCCCAGAAAGTCTCGTCTGATTTTACGACGCCTTACCGCCTGCTTTTGGCCACGGGAATCACCGACGAAATTTTCGCCGTGTCCATGGCGCAGCAAAACCGCGTGACCCCCCGCTATTTCTTTGGCCTAATGGTGCTGCCCTATATCGGCTGGTCCCTGGGGACGCTCACGGGGGCTGTGTCTGGAGAGATTTTGCCCTCCTGGATTACCAACGCCCTGGGAGTCGCCTTGTATGGTATGTTTGTGGCCATTGTGGTGCCCCCCTGCAAAAAAAATCTGTCCACATTGATTGTGGTGCTGGTGGCCATCGCCTTGAGTCTTGCATTCAAGTATGTCCCTGTGCTGCAGGGCGTCTCTTATGGTTTTTCCAGTATCATCTGTGCGGTAGTAGCCTCTCTCTTTGGGGCCCTGTTCTTCCCGGTCAAGGCGTCGGACGATGAACCTTAGGGAATACTTTGCCTTCTTGATGGTTATGGCGGGAGTGACCTTCCTTTTGCGGGCTGTTCCCTTTGTGCTTTTGAAAGGGAAGCTGAGCAATCCCTTTGTCAAGTCTTTTTTGGCCTACATCCCTTGCACGGTACTTGCCGCCATGACGGTGCCTGCCATCTTCTATTCTACGGATTCCATGCTGTCGGGCGTGCTTGCTCTTGTAACGGCCGTGGTGGCATCCCTGTTCCGGTTTGGGCTGGTGGGCGTTGCCCTGGTGGCCTGCTGCACGGTGCTTTTTATAGACGGCCTTTGGCCCTTGTTCTTTTAATAATCTAGATTGGTGTGGCTTATGGAATTCGGGCGTTTTGAAGCGTTGATTGAAAAGTTCCCTCAGGTGCAGATCTTTAGCACCGACGGTGCGGATTTGGACCGGGTCATTACTCATTTCTTGAACCAGCGCAAGAAAGTCTCTACCATGTCCGAATCCATGCAGCGTAAAATCCAGCAGGCCCTGGCGCCCTTCTGGCAGCAGCGTTTTATCAGTTTGCACGATTCGGAGGCTCCGCTGGTCAAGAACCTGCTTTTGAACAAGAAGTTCTTTTTGCAGACGGACCGCTATATCGACGACGTGCCGTTTCCGGAGACGGATCCCGCGAAGCTTGACGAGGCTATGGTCATCGCGGACTTGCCGATGGACATTCTGGAGAGAAAGCTTCTGAGCTTGTCTAACGGGGAACTCCGCCGGGTGCTGCTGGCCCGTATGTGGATGGAAAAGCCGGAGTGGGTTTATTTCAACGACCTGTTCGGCGGTCTGGACCCGGAGTACCGTGTGCACCTGGCTGGCTGTGTGGCCGGTCTTGCCAAGCGCCAAAACCTGAATGTGGTGGTGCGTCTTGCCCGCGAAGACGAACTGATTCCGGAGATTCCCGCTTTTGTATTCGAGAACAAGGTGTTCAAGGAATACGCCAGTTCGTTGCCCGATGTGGCGGCCCAGCCGAAATTTCGCAAGGCGGAACTGACGGACTACGAGGTTGTAGACCTGAAGTGTAGGCTTGGAGATCCCCGCCTGCGCGGGGATGACAATAAAGGGGAAGTCCTTTTCGATTTAAGAAACGTCAACGTCCGTTTTGGTGAAACGACGGTTATTAGGAATTTGAACTGGCAGGTCCGCAAGGGCGAACACTGGGTGGTCATGGGGGAGAACGGCGCAGGCAAGAGTACGTTGCTTGGGCTCTTGACGGCGGACCACCCCCAGATTTATGGAAACGACATTACACTCCTGGGTGAGCGTCCGGGGCATGGTCTGAACATCTGGGACCACAAGGCGAAACTGGGATTTTTCTCTCCGGAACTGGCGCTCCAGTACCGCGAAGACCTGAGCCTCTTGGAGGTGCTCTGCACGGGCTTTACGCCGAACCTCTGCAAGGCGGACAACACCACCTGGGAAGAACGGGCCAAGGCGAAGGAATGGCTTGCCTACCTGGGGTTTGAAGACCCCGAAGAAAATGTCCGCAAGCTTTCTCCCATAGACAAACGGGTGATTCTTATGGCCCGAGCCGCTATCCGCCCGCCCCAGGTGCTTCTGCTGGACGAACCCTCCCAGGGGCTGGAGAAGGGCTATCGGGACAAGTTCTTCCACCTGCTGGACCTGCTCTCTAAAGAAACGACTATTATTTTGGTGAGCCACTACGAAGAGGAATGGCCGCCCTGTATGACCCACCTTCTTCGCATGCCAAGGTTCTCATAATCGGCAGTCACGGACCTTCGGCCCTAACCACTAATCACTTTTTATGCAACTCTCTGAACAAAATATTCTAAGTGCCCTCAAAGCGGTCCAGGATCCCGACCTGCACAAGAACATCGTGGAGCTGAACTTTGTACAGAATCTGAAAATCGAAGGGACCAAGGTTACCTTTGACCTGGTACTCACGACTCCTGCATGCCCCATCCGCGACCGGTTCAAGGACCAGTGCATTTCCATTGTGAAGGGGCTGGGCGCTTCTGAGGTCGAGGTGACCCTTACCTCCAATGCCGGCCGCGTAGGCGATGCTCCCGAACAGCCCCAGGTTTCTTTCCTTGGCGAAGTTTCTCATATCGTTGGGGTGGCCTCTGGCAAGGGCGGTGTAGGAAAATCTACGGTGACGGCGAACCTCGCCATGGCGCTGAGCCTGTCCGGTGCCCGCGTGGGGATTCTGGACGCAGATATTTATGGCCCCAGCATGGGCCTCATGTTCGGTATCGACAAGGACCCTCAGGTTTTTGAAGACAACACCATTGCCCCGGTAGAGGCAAAGGGCGGCATTGCCATCGTGTCCATGTGTATGTTTGCCGGTTCCGAGAAGGCCACTATCTGGCGAGGCCCTATGGCAAGCCAGATGATCCAGCATTTTTTGAACCGGGTGCGCTGGGGCAAACTGGACTACCTGCTGGTGGATTTCCCTCCTGGAACGGGGGATATCCAGCTGACGCTGACTCAGAACTGTCCTATGGCAGGAGCCGTGGTGGTGACCACCCCGCAAGAGGTGGCACTTGCCGACTGCCGCAAGGGACTTGCCATGTTTGATTCCGTCGGCGTGCCCGTTGTGGGAGTCGTGGAGAATATGAGTTATTTCATCTGCGACGGGTGCGGCAAGCACCACAACATTTTCCGCCAAGGCGGCGGTGAACGCATAGCCAAAAATTGGGGTGTGCCGTTAATCGCGAAGATTCCTCTTGAACCTGCGGTTGCCGACTGCGGAGACGAAGGAACACCTGCGGTGCTACGCTATCCGAATTCAGAATCGGCGAAGGCCTTTTTGCAGGCGGCAGATGCAGTCGTGAGAACACTTTCGGTATTCAAGTCGGTCGGAGATGGCGTACTCAAGAACTTCAACTATGCCTTTGACGAACTTCCGGAGGAGGATGTATGATCCAGCCCAAGAAAGTTTTCAGGACGAAAGATGGAAAGCTTGGCTTTGAGTGGAACGATGGAACACGGGGCGTCTGTTCGGCCCGGGAACTTCGTCTCGCTTGCCCCTGCGCCCTGTGCGTAGATGAACACACCGGTGAAAAATTGCTTGACAATTCTACTGTTCCCGACGATATTAAACTGGAGAGGGTTCAATCCATCGGTCGCTACGCTGCGGGTTTATCCTTTAGCGACGGTCACCGTTCGGGAATTTACCCCTACGATAAACTGAAGGAATTGACGAAAAACGTGTAAAAAACAATATTTACTCCGAATTTTTTGGAAAAATCATGAGCGAGTTTAACGAATCACTTTATTTTCGCGATTTGAATCGTTACCCGACTCTTTCTCAACAAGAGGAAGAGGCTTTGTTGACGATTATCCGGACCGGCGAAACGGAGGAAATTCGTAAATCGGCCCTCCAACGGCTCATTCGGGGTAACCTTCGCTTTGTGGTCTCTGTGGCCCGAAAGTATCAAGGGCGAGGACTGGCCCTGCTGGATTTGATTAATGAAGGCAATATCGGTCTTTACAAGGCAGCCAAGCGTTTTGACATGAACAAGGATGTCAAGTTCATCTCGTATGCTGTCTGGTGGATCCGCCAGTCTATTCAGAAAGCCCTTTTTGAGCAGGTTGGGTCTGTGCGTATTCCGCCCAACAAGCTCGCTTTGGTGAATCGTTTCAAACGGGCTCTGATGCTGAACGGTGGCGATTACGCCAAGACCATGGCCATGGAAGAGTTTGCGCCCAATGAAAAGGACATCATTGAGGTCATGGAAAAGATTGTGGACATCTCCCTGGATGCCCCTATCGGTGATGATCCTGGCAGCAATTCCGGTGCGGATTCTGTCAGCACCTTGATGGATGTTCTTGGCAACGACGGTAAGCAAGAAGAGGAAATGGAGCGAGAAGAGCGTCGCAAGATGATTGACGAAACCTTGGCCTCGCTCCCTCGTAGGGAAGAAGAAATCCTGAAGATGTTCTATGGCCTGGATACCACGGAAGACACCACTCTCAAGGATATCGGTGAAGATTTACGTTTGAGTCGTGAAAGGGTGCGCCAGATTAAGAACAAGACCCTTAGGCGTTTGCAGAAAAGCAAGGAACACAAAGAAAAACTCTCCGACTTTCTGGAGTTGTAATGCCTTTAGCGTCCGAGACATCGCGGAAAGCGGCATACTTATTCCTGATACTTTGCTGTCTGGCCGCTTTAGGCTTGGGCGGTTACCAGCTTTATTTGAATATGGCACCTGCGAAGGTGGTGGTACCGGAAGTTCCTTTTGGAATCAAGGCCGGTACTGAATTTATGAAAGGCGATTCTCCCGATATGCGTGAGGAGCTGGCATCGCTCCCTATCCAGACTCAAGGTGAAATCCGCCGGGCGACCGAACTGTTCCGTAGTGGGGCTTATGCCCAGGCAAACGAAATTTTCAATGCAGTGTCGCTGTTGTATCCTGAATCGGTGGTTTCCCTGTGGAACGAAACGAATACTTTGTTTGAAATGGATTCCTTGACTGATTTAGAAAGCAACCGGTTGAATTTACTGGTTGGAAAGTTGCAGGGCAGGTATCCGGAGTCGGGGCTTTCTAAGTATCTGGAAAGCCGCAAGACCTATAAGTCTGGCAACAAGACGGTGGCCCTTGAAATGGCAAAGATTGCCGTGGATCAGGCTCCAACCCTAGTGGAGGCTCGCTTGTGGTTTGCTCGCCTGTTGAAGGAGAACAATCGCTTGCCTCAGGCAATAGAAGAAGCTCGTACGTCTATAAGCCTTTCGGCAGGGAACGAACCTCGAGGTTATGAATTTTTAGCTCGTCTTTTCCATGATCAGGGGAACCTGGACAGCTGTTCGTCGCTACTGGATTATGGCTTGACTCAGTACCCCTTGGATGCGGAACTTATGCTTTTGCGGGGGTACCTTTGGGAATACCAGGGTCGATATGACGAAGCGGAAAAGATTTACCAGCGGATTCTGGCCTTTAGGCCTGATTTCGAGGGAGCGGCACTTGCCCTTTCTACCGTTGGCGAAAAGACGGTTCCTGGAGCAGGTGGTGGTAAAATTTCTCCTATGGACCGCTCTCAGCTGGCACGGGAAATCCTTGAGCCCTTGGTTGAAAAGTATCCAGAAAACATGCCTTTGCGAGAGGCTCTTGGGCTTGCTTATTTGAAAGGTCGCGACTACGATCGTGCCCGCATCCAGTTCCGCGAGATACAGAACAGGGATCCGGAGTATCCGGATATCCAACAGCGCATTCAGGAATGCAACGTGACTCGTCCGTCGCTCCCTACACAGGGGACAGGACTTGCGGCAGACTTGAATCGGGCCGTGGATAGCTTGCGAGAGTCCGTTGTTCCTTCATCAACCCACGATTTTTCCACAATGCTCGGCCATTACCTTGTTCGTTACGGTGCGTCTCCTGCTGAGTTTTTCAAGAAATACGACATCAAGAATTTTAGGCCTGTGAAGAAAAATGTTTGGCAGGAATCCTTCTACGACGCTCCCTACAAGCACACCTATACGGTAGTGTTCGATTCCTTGAATCGTTTTCGTGAGGTTCATGTGGTCGTTTACGATTCTTCCAACACGTCTAATCACTTGGGGCTTGCTCCAGAGGTTTTCACCAGGTTTCTCAAACAGAATTCAAGGATTTCCGGTATCGGAAACAGTACCGGTGAGACGGATTGCGGGGAAGAACTGGTGATTGATGCTGCGGTCTGGGAAACTCAGGATAACTTTGAAATTCTTGCTCGATTTGTCGGGACGCCTAAAGAAATCCGTATGGTGCGTTTCGACAAGTCCATTCTCCCGGCAGGCCTCAAACTCTGTGACTACAGCACGTACCTAAAAGAGTTTTGAGTTAATAGTTCAAAGTTACTAGGGATTCCGGTTTAGTAACTAGTAACTAGTAACTAATAACTAGTTGCTTTTTTGTATCTTTACTCCTATGCTACGGTTCCGCTACATAGTGCTTGCATTGCTCGCTCTCTTGCTGGAGGGGTGTACTTGCTGTGCTTACTTGAACCACATGTTCAATGCGGAACGTTTGTATGATGAGGCGGGTGAACTTAGGGAAGCTCGGCTAGACAGCATTCCCGATGAAACGGCGTCTAGCCCCGGAGCTGAAGAACGCCAGAAATACGACAAGATTATTGAAAAAGGCTCTAGGGTTTTGGAGCGTTTCCCCAACAACAAGAAACGGACCGCCGAGGCTGTTTTCCTGATTGGTGAATCGTTCCGCCACAAGGGGGAATGGGGAAAGGCCATAGTCAAGTACGATGAGTACGAAAGGTATTTTGCCGATTACGACTCTATGCGGGCTGTGGAATACCAACGTGCCTACTGCCTTTATCGCAATCACGAATACAATATCAGCCGTTTTGCTCTGGAACCGGTGATTGCAAGTAAGAACCACCCGTACTATTTTCAGGGCTTGAACCTGCTTTCGCTTTTAGACGAACAGTCGGAATTCCCGGACCAGGCCATTGCCGCCCTAGAAGCCGTTCTTGCAGATACGGCAGGAACGCCCTTCATGCGGGGTAAGGCTCATTTCCGTTTAGCGGGCCTTTACTTCAAGAAAGAAGATTGGGCGAAATCTAGGGAACACTACACGGCCAAGGAAATCCAGGAACTGAATGTTCGGGAACGGCAGATGGCCGGTGAACAGGCGGCGGAGTGCTTAGTAAACCAGAAAGAATACCTGAAGGCCGCCGACGAATACAAGGCTCTTTTCAAGAATCCCGATTACGAGCAGAAACAGCCGGAGTACTTAGTCCGCCTGGGGGAGGTGACCCTGATGGCGGAGCGCTACCCCGACGCCTTCATTATATTGCGCAAGGTAAATTCGGATTATCCCAAAACGCAGTATGCGGCCCGTAGCTACTACAATATGGGTGATTACGAGCAACAGAAAACCTTGAATTATGAGCAGGCCGTTATTTATTACGATAGTAGTTATAGTTCCCTGAATTACTGCGATTGGGCTCAAAAGAGCCGGGCTTTAAGCGAAGCACTTAAACGCCTGATTGCCATGCGAAATATGAACGATTCGTTGAGCAAGGATTCTGTTCCCAATTTGGATAATTTCTTCGGGACAGAATTCCAGATAGCGGAGCTTTTCTTGTTTAAGCTTGACCAGGTGGATAGCGCGGTAAACAGGCTGACGGGTATTATTGAGAATTCAAATGATTCTGCGCGGGTGATGCTTGCCACGTATGCACGGGCGTTTATCTACGACGAGTACAAGGGTGACGAAGATACCGCTGAAGAACTTTACAAGGAAATCATCGAGAAGTACCCGGGTACGGAATATGCCAAGCAGGCTCAGGCGAACCTGGGTATGCGGGTAACCATCAAGACCCGTGATGATGAGGCAAAGGAACGGTATTTGCAAGCAGAAAGCTTGTGGACGGTGGCGTCAGAAGTGCCGCTGGACCAGATGGAACGGGTGGATTCGGCATATGTTACGGCCTTTACCGCTTTTGACAGCTTGTACAGGGATTATCCCGACACCGAATCGGGTGTTCAGGCCCTTTACATGAAGTTCGTGTATTTCCAGATGGATCCGGAGCGAGGAGACAGTGTCGGAGTTGTCTTAAATGAATTACGTTCAAAACACAGGGATACCCCTTGGGGAAAATACGCAGCCAAGGTTCTGGACCATAGGCTTGCCATTACCGATTCTGAAATTGAGCGGCTTCGCAGGCGTGTGCAGCAGAGTATAGAACACATTGACCAGATGTCTGCCCAGTATCACGAGTCAATTAACAAGAAGCCCGAAGAAAAGAAGGCTGAGGTCAAGAGCAAGGAAGATGAAATCCTTGAGAACACCTACAACAGCATGTATGACTTCGAGTAAGTTGGGTGTGCGGTTACGGCTGTCGCTGTGGGCTTTGTGCGTCGGACTTGCATTTGTTTTGTCGGGCTGTGCGGCTGCCAATGCAAAAATTGCTTCCCGAAAGGGCTATGTCCGTTTTCCTGAAACACATTACGCTTCTAAGGAAAAAGCTGAAATCGGAACAAAGCTTCAAGGCGAAGCTAGCTATTACGGCCCGGGATTCCATGGAAAAAAGACAGCCAGCGGCGAGATTTTTAACCAGAACGATTACACTTGTGCCCACAAGTCTTTGCCATTTGGCACAAAACTGAAGGTGGTTCGGGACGATACGGGGGCTTCGGTGGTGGTGCGGGTCAATGACCGTGGGCCCTATGTGGACGGTCGAATTTTAGACTTGAGTGTGGCCGCCGGCAAGGATATCGGCCTTGACAAGGTGGGTCACGCCAAGGTCACCGCTACGGTGATTGAATAATAATACGCAAAATGTCACTTTTTGACATACTATAGATTCTATATTTACCTGCACAGAAAGACACTTTCTTGTTTGTGTGTCTTTCTTAAAAAAGAGGTCAGTATGAATCGTAAGTATCGCAGTGAAAACAATGCCCGCTCCGTAGAACTTCCTGAAAAATCCCCTTGGGATTCCGGTTTTTCCATATTCCGGCGCCGCATCAACGAACAGCTCCAGCTGGGCGGGGTAGATAGCAGTTTTGTAGATGACGATATGCTTTTGCCCTTTTATCGCACTGGTGAAAGCGAAATATATGTGCTGGGCGCCCTCGGTTGCCCTGTAGGGGTGTGATTACTTCCGGTTTACGCGGAACAGCAACTGGAATGAATTCATCACGTGATTGTGATGGTAGTAGTTTTCGTAGTCCTCTTCGCCTTCCATGTCATCTCCGGAGGCAATGCCGAGGATTTGCCATTTCAGGGCGAAACCGACGTAGGTCCTTTCCGAAACCTTCCAGTCCTTTCCGATTTCGAGATTCATGGCGAAGGCGAACCAGTCCTTGCTTTGGCTATTGTCGCGAATGTCAAAGTAGTAAGGGTCGTTCAGCAAAATGATTCCCATCAGTAGGTCGGCATTGATGAATGTCCCGCCCATAAAGGAATTTGGCTTGCTGTGCAGCCAAGGGAAGAACGTGATTCCTGCACCACCCAAGATAGTTGTTGTTTCAAGGTCGTTACCAAAGGCGTCGTTATCGTTTCCGCTTCTCTGGTAGTATCCGCCGTTGAGTACGGGTCGCTCCCGAATCCCGTTTTCCAAATCGTACTCTCCGTTGGTTATGGAAAAGTCGAAAATTCCATGGACGGCGATAAGCTCCTTGAAGAGAAAGCCTAACGAAAGTTCCCCTGCGATACCCGCCCCGTTACCGTCATACTGGGTGTGTTCATCGTAATAGCGGTGGTCGTAATAGATGTAGGAGTAATCAAATCCCAGGCCGCCGTTCAGGTAGAAACTGCTCCGCCTTTTTTGGCGTTTTTCCTTTGCAGATTGGTCGGGATTGTCTTGGGCTTGCAGAGCCTCCGCCTGCGCAGGAGTCACCACTTGGATTACATAAACGGTGTCCTGGGCAAAAGCAGTACCGCTGACGAGAAATATCGCCATAGCAAAAAGAATCGTATGCAAAATCTTTCTCATGTACCCCTACACTTCCTGGAAAGATAGAACAAAAATCTATTTGGCCTTGTAGCTTACAAAACGAATGTTGTCGCAATAATCCTTGTGGGCGCCTGAAAATTCCAGCCAGGGGTAGTTTGCGGCTTCGTTTTTCAGGATTTCGGCCTGTTCCGACCCGATTTCCAGAAGAATACTTGCGCCAGTGTTCATCTTGTCTTCGGTCTGGGAAAGTAGCTTGCGCACCAGGTCAAGTCCGTCGGGTCCGCCGTACAGTGCCAGCGCCGGATCGAACTTGTCCACTTCTGGCTGAAGCTTGCCTTTCTCTCCGTCGGGGATGTAGGGGAGGTTCGCTATCAGGCAGTCTATCTTTGTGGAGGCTTCGCCGAACACATCGCCGGTGGCCTTCTTGATTGCCTCGAGTGTAACGGCGTCCAGCAGGTCGCCTTTGGCAAAGTTGAGCATGTCGCCCAGACCGTTGGCCTGTGCGTTTTCACGGGCAAGGGCCAGGGCATCTTCGGAAATGTCGGTGGCAAGAACCTTTGCGCCTTCGATTTCTTTAGCGCAGGCAATTGAGATAGCGCCTGTGCCAGTCCCGATTTCCACGACAAAAGGATTCTCGATTCCTTTCAGGGCGTCTTTCGCCATATCTACCAGAGATTCGGTCTCCGGGCGGGGAATCAGGGCCCGAGGGTCACACTTGATGACAAACCCACGAAAGCTGGTATCGCCGATAATGTGCTGTAAGGGTTCTCGGTTTCCACGGCGGGCCACCAGCGGGCGCAAGATGTCCAGTTCCGCAGGGGTCAGGGGCTTCTCGAAATTCAGGTACAGTTCCATACGGTTCTTCATCTTGAGACCGTGGCTGATGATGTACTGGGCGTCCAGCAGCGGGTCGGGCACACCCTTCTTTTCGAAGAATACCTTGGTGCGGTTCAAGATTTCAAGCACTGTCATCTGCGGCATTTTATTGTCATGCCCGGCTTGACCGGGCATCTCCATTACGCGTTAAATTTCCCCAGTTTCTCTTGGGCGTTGGCCATTTGGAGCCCGTTGATGATTTCGTCCAGGTCGCCGGTGATGACCTTGTCCAGGTTATAGAGCGTAAGGCCGATACGGTGGTCGGTGACGCGGTTCTGCGGAAAATTGTAGGTGCGGATTTTGGCACTGCGGTCGCCGGTACCTACCAGGGCCTTGCGGCTGGCCGCTTCTTCCTGTTCCTTCTTCGCAATCACGGCGTCCAGAATCTTGGAACGGAGCATTTCCATGGCGTGAAGTCTGTTCTGCAACTGGCTGCGTTCCGTCTGGCAGCTCACCACCACGCCGGTGGGAATGTGGGTCAGGCGAACGGCGGAGTCCGTCTTGTTGATGTACTGACCGCCAGCACCCGAAGAGCGGTAGGTGTCCATGTGGATGTCCGCTTCGCGGATTTCTACGTCTACTTCTTCGGCTTCGGGGAGAATGGCCACTGTCGCAGCGGAGGTATGCACGCGGCCCTGGGCTTCGGTTTCGGGCACGCGTTGTACGCGGTGCACGCCGCTTTCGAATTTCAAGGTACCATAGACGCTATCGCCTTCGATGAACACCCGGATTTCCTTGTAGCCGCCCACGGTGCCTTCGCTGGCGTCCTGGATGGTCATTTTCCAGCCCATGCGGCTGCAATAGCCTTGGTACATGCGGAACAGGTCGCCAGCAAAGAGGGCCGACTCGTCACCACCGGTACCGCCACGGATTTCGAGAGTGGCGTTGCGGTAGTCCCAGGGGTCCTTGGGGACCATCAGAATCTGTAGTTCGTCGGTGACGCCGGGCAGTTTCTTTTCGATGTCCGAAAGTTCGGACTTGGCCATGGCCACCATTTCGGGGTCGGAATCGCCAAGAGCCGCTTTCCATTCTTCTTGGTCATTAAGTATCTGCAGGTATTCCTTGGCCTTTGCTACGGCCTTTTCGATACCCTTGTACTGCTTGTGGATCTTGTTGTAACGGGCCTGGTCGGCGAGAACCTCCGGGTTCCCCAGCTCCGATTCCAGTTCCTCGTATTTTTCAATCAGTTTTTTTGCCTTGTCTTTCATCGGGCACAAATGTAGAAAAAAGGACGGTAAATTCTATATTGTCCTCTATGCAGGTGACCCCAATCGGCACATTTTACGGTGATGCAGTTTATAAGTACGACGCTCCTCGGCAGGGGAAGCTCTTTGCGGGGCATCCGGGCCGTATCGAGTTGAATGCGGGGCAGAACTTTGAGATGGCGCTCCGTGACCTGGAAGGTTTCGAACGCATCTGGGTCATATTCCTGTTCCACGAAAATGAAGGCTGGCGCCCGACGACGCGCCCGCCGGTGCCGCCCAAAGGCAAAGACCGGGTGGGAACTTTTGCGAGCCGTAGCCCTTACCGCCCGAACCCCATCGGACTCTCTTGCGTGCGGCTTTTGAAAGTTGATGGTCTTACTTTGTATGTGGACGAAGCGGACCTGCTGAATGGTACTCCGGTGCTGGACATCAAACCCTACATCCCGATGGCGGATGCCTTTCCCGATGCCAAGGCGGGCTGGGTGGAGGAACAGGAGGGGGAACCGTGGACAGTAGAATCGTCTGAAACCTTTGCCGCACAGGCCCGCTGGATTGCGGAACACAGTGACTTTGATTTGAAAAGTTTTGCCCGTGTGCAGCTTTCCCATGGGAATTTCTCCAAAGATGTTTTTGACAGTTCGCGCCGCCGCCTGACCATCGATGAAATTGCAAAAACCGGTGTGCTTGCCTACCGCACCTTCCGAATTCATTTTTTCTATGATGAAGCCGCCAACAAGGTTGTTTTACAACAAATTAGCAGTGGCTATACGGACGAAGAATTGAAATATGAGGCCGAAGACAAATACGGGGATAAGCAGATTCATCGAGAATTTCTATCTGCTAAGATTCAGCCTATTGCGTAAATAAAAAATTACACGGGCTAAAATTCCTTGAAAAGTGTTCTCTAAACGTTCCCTAATTGCATTTGTTTCTTTTGTTAGAAAAAAAATATATTGTGTCTTGTTTTGTTTTGCGCTTTTTTTATTATTTTTAAGGCAACTAAAAACCAAAGGAGTTCTCTATGAATTTGAAATCCGCTTTCGCTTTGCTCGCCGTTGGCACCTTCCTGGCTGCTTGCGGTGCTGACGAAGTTGTCAACATTAACGACGAAGCCAAGGACAAGGCGACTATCACCCTGAAAGTGATGGACAACCACGATGGTTCCGCCATCGAGGGTGCCACCGTCTATTCCGTCGTAGACGACGAATCCGTGAAGTCCGACGAGCTTGGCCTATCTATCTGGGAAAAGCAGGTGCTTGGCACTCACGCCTTCCAGATTTCCAAGGAAGGTTACGCCACCATTCTTACGGCGGTGACTTTGGAAGAACAGGGACAGGGCAACGTGGCCCGCGTCGGTGACGAAATTGTTCCGGTGGAAATGTACAAGACTGGCGTGACTGCCAGCGGCACAGTCCTCTACACGGATGACAAGGGAAATAGGGTCGCGGCCCAGGAAGTGACGGTGTATGCCTCCCTGCCTTCCTCCTTTGTTCCGTCGGAACTTTCTACCAAGACCGACAAGAACGGCGAGTACAAGTTCGAAGACCTCCCTGAAGGTGTTGAAATCGACATTTCGGTGGGCCAGGCTTCCTTTGACAAGAAGAATTATGCTGTCGTGGGTGAAACCACTGTCGGGGGTTCTACTTACAGGGCTGGCGATGCCATCAAGGTTCCTCTAATCAGCATGAGCAAGGTGGCCGGTCAGCTGGTGCTTGTTTCCAGCAACTTGGACAAGATTGATTCCAACTCGTCTGTCACCCTGACATTCTCCGCAGAACTGGTTGCGGACTCTGTGAAGACCAGCAAGTGGAGCGTTGAAGATAGAAACGGCCGCGACCAGATGGTGTCCGTGTCCCTGAGTTCCGACAAGAAGTCCATTACCATCAAGTTGATTGATGGCTTCTGGAGCAAGACCTCCACTTACTATGTTGAAGGCCATGCCTATTCTACCGAAGGTGCTTCTGTAGATGTGAATAAGAATTTCAAAGTCGGAGCCTCCGGAGCTGGCGCTGTTCCTGAAAATGTTACATTGAAGGCTACAGCCGATGAAGATTATCCCGAGACTCGGGTTGTCCTGACATGGACTGCTCCTAAAGGCGCTGTGAGCGGTTATACCTTGTGGTACAAGAATGTCACTCAGAAAATGAGTGCTTATGAGGTTGTCAATTCTAGTTATTATACCTTGAGCACTCTTGATTCGAAGGTGACTGTTCGCTTGACTTATCTTGGAGAGGAAAAAGACAAACTTTCTTTCAAACTGATTCCTTACAACACCAATGGCACTGCTGATGTGACCAAGGCCAAGGCTGTGGAATACACCATCCCGGAGTTGTAGTACCCCTCGATTGAGTTCAATGAAGATTCCAGCATTGTTGGAACTATAGTTGAAATTTGGCTCCAGGCCTTGTGCCTGGGCCTTTTTGTTGTCCTAGTCCCTGTGTGCTTTTGACCTTCGGGGTGATTGAACCGATGAAAACAGGGGTGTCACCTAACTTTGTAAGGCCTTGTAAAAAAGTATATTTGTCGTATGAGTACCAGATTGATGTCTTGGCTTGGTTTGTTACTGCTTTGCTTATCACTTCTTCTGCAGGCCTGTGCAGGCTCCGGTGGTGGTGAGGGAGGTTCTGCAGGTGATTCCGGCATGGGAGATGTCCCTTGCACCGAATGCGGGGAACGGGGCGAAATCAAGCTTAAGATTTCCAAGGAAAAGTTTTACCGGGAATGGAACGAGGCTGCCTACGGCCGTCTGGATTCCACAGCCGTGGTTGGCGTGTTGCCCACCATGAAGGTGACGGCTGGCCGTCCGGAAACTTGCCGTATGTGTCACAGCTATAGTGCAGACGCCTTGGACTTTGACCTGGCCCGCATTGAGGATTCCTTGTTCGTGAAGGCATTCCCGAAGATGCGTCGGGAGCTGTTGCTGCCCGGCATGCGCCTGCCGGAATCGGACACCCTGTACATGGACAGCCTTTCGGCCCTGCTTTTGCAGACGGAATTTACCGACGGCAAAAAGCTGGAAGATTTTACGCCCTGGCAGGAGCGGGATAGCGTGGAGCAGAAACTGGTCCGCGAGCCGCCCCTGGCCCTGCGGAACTTGCTGAACGAACTGGCCAGTCGGTACGAACTGCGTTATGTTTCTATGCCGGTGCGGCTGGACGTGTATATGGATCCGGACCTGGGAAGCAGTGGCGGTTACACCTGGAAGATTCTCTGGAGTCTTTGGGACGCCCGTTATGGAGAGTTGTTGTTCTTGGTTTATTCTGAATTTACCGCTGAGACAACCAGCCGTGTAGCTCCCGAAAAGGAGTGGGCCGTACCCTTCGCCCCCCGCCTCTGGAAGATGTTTTCGACGAATTTAAAAAGTATAGAGAATCATTAAGTAATGAGTTGTGAGTTGCGAGTTGTGAGTTGTCATCCTCCGAAGGAGGATCCATACCGCTTTATACAGGCGTAGGTATGAAAAGTCTAGGTACCAGCGACCTCGAACCTCAAACCTCATGTCTCAAAGCGAAGCGACCTCAAACCCCTAACCTCTAGATCCTAAATCCTAGCCCCTAACCCCTAAAATGAACACTCCCTTCTACATTTTCATGAAACTCTTGCCGAAGAATGCCGCTAGCCGTGCCTTCGGTGCTTTGACCCGCCTCCGTCTGCCTGTGATTTCGAAGGTGGCCCGCAATGCCTTTGCCGCCTATTACAAGCTGAACATGGAAGAGGCCGAATACCCGCTGGAACATTACGCCAACATCGGTGAGCTGTTTATCCGGCACTTGAAACCCGGTGCCCGCCCGATTGCGGAATCTGAAATTGTTTCTCCAGTAGATGGTGTGCTTTCCCAGACGGCCACATTCGACGAAAAGCAGGAGATGATTCAGGCGAAAGGCAAGACATACACTTTGAAGGACCTGCTCCGCGATGACGAAATGGCCAAGCGGTTTGAAGGCGGTGCTTTTGCGACGATTTACTTGGCGCCTTTCAACTACCACCGCATACACAGTCCTGTTGCAGGAACGGTGGTGGGTGCCAGTTACTGTCCGGGAACTCTCTGGCCGGTAAATGTGGGCAGCGTTGAGCGAGTAGAAGGGCTGTTCTGCATTAACGAACGCCTTACCAGCCATATCCGCCTGGACAACGGCTCCGAGATGCTTGTGGTCAAGGTCGGGGCTACCAATGTGGGCCGTATCGGTGTGGCCTACACCGATGAGCTTCTGGTAAATGCGGGCAAGCTCCCTAGGGACTGCAAGCGTTACGACTGGAAACCCTCCGGCGAAATCCGCGTGGAAAAAGGCGGGGAGCTGGGACGCTTCGAGATGGGCAGCACCGTCATTCTCGTAGTGGACAAGACGATTCGGGAACGCCATCCGGACCTGTTCAAGTCCAGGCTGGGCTCTGCCGTCAAGATGGGCGAGGCGCTTTAAGGCCCGAATCGTTGGTGACGCCCCTATGGTCTCTGCAAAGCGATTTCTGCAAGACGAACCTGTCCTTGGCAGGGCGCTTCGCCTGTTTGTAGAACGCTTTGCCAATCTGGACGATCCGGTTTTGCAGGTGTCGGCTCATGCAAAAACAGACGACGAAAAAATTGCCTGGACTCTGCTTGGAACGGCCCTGTATCAAGACCTGCGCATGGACGAAATTGCCGCACTGCTTGTGGCGCTTTGTCGCAAGTTCTCCGGAGACAAACTCTGGACTTTGCCTGTGCCCAAGGGTGGCGATATTGAGGCTGTTGTGGAGTCCGCCCTTGGAAACCGGGACTGGTCTTTGTTCAAGAACGTAGCGGGAATTTTTTGGAGCGTTGGCTTTTTTGTCCGCCGGCACGGAGACTTGAAAAACTGGATTGCAAGTTCCACTCCTGAAGAGATGTGGCGAGACATGGGAGAGATTTATTTTATGGGAAAGCGTGGCGCGCGGCCTAAGGCCTGCGCCGCCATCTACCGCCTGTGCGGAAAGACTCCCGCTGGTCTTGGCTATGGGGTGGGGCGAGGGCTCAAGCGTTTCCGTTGGCCGGACCTGCCTTTGACCATGGGGGCGAGACGAATCCTCTCTATCATGGGGCCTGCCCGGGAAGGCGGTTTTGCAGACCTTTCGCCTGAGCAGAAGCAGAAAATGCTGAATGATTTTTGCGTGGCCTTGTTGCCAGAAAATCCCTATGCCGTGGCTCATTCGCTGCAGTTCTATTTGGAAGAAGGGAAAAATTCCTTTATGTGCAGTGAGTGTCAGGCGGGTTGTGCCAACTGCCCGATTTACGAGTTCTGTGATTACGGGGTGAAAGAATCATGATCCGTCTTTTTCTCGCGATAGTCGTGTTTGCGTTATGGGGTTGCTCCGAAGAGCATGTCAAGATGGACTATTCCAAGCTCCGGTTCGAGGGCCGTAAACCTATGCGTGTTTCGGTGGATTCCTCCAAGGTGCAGGGTAACGGTTTTGTGCGTGAGGTAGACTTGCGCTATGCGACCCAGTGGGGCGATACGCTGAATGTTTCTGTGTTGGAGTTTAAGGGCGACGTTTATGCGTTGGACTACTACACCAACAGCGGGCGGTTCCAGGGGGCCCATTCCATTTTGCGAGGAAAGTATCTGGAGCAGAGCATTCGCGCCGACTACCGGATTTTCGTATTCCGGCATGACAGTTTCAGGCGTTACGAACGGCGCACTCTGGAAAATTTCGTCCGCTCGGTGCCGGGGGTGCGCATCGGCTTCCCTCAGGAGTTCCTAAGCTTGCCCTTTGAACATCGGGAGACGGGCAGGACTACCATCCAGACCAAAAATTTCTTGGGTGTAAAGTCCTTTTTCCCGGTGCTGGAGCAGAGCTATTCCGACGACAATCTGGCCTGGAACGTGGCCCGCAGTTGGGACCTGGTGGAGGAAACTCGCTACCTGGAGTGGGTAAAGCAGTTGAAGCGGGCGAATCCCCGGAATATCGAACAGGACGAAGATGTCTGCTATTTCACGGCAGGAGATGGCGCCCGAGGGATGGCGACCCAGCTCTCCGGTGGACGCGTGGTGGTGGTTTGGGGTTACATGGACTGGCCTGACCTGAACCAAAAGTTCCTGGTGGCAGGCGACCGGATTTTTGAAGCACGATATTAGCGGCTTCGCCGCAGTTCTGAGTTCTAAGTTATTAGTTACTAGTGAAAAGTAGGACGTTTTTTCTAGTAACTAGTAACTAGTAACTAGTAACTGTTTGCTTGTTATTTTATTATATTCAAGACATGGCTATTGAAAAACTTGCAGAAACTCTTTTGGAAAAGCTCCGCTTTATTACCCAGGCGGAAACAGTCATCGGTCAGCCTATCCAGGCGGGCGAATCTACGGTGGTTCCCGTGAGCCGTGTATCCGTGGGTTTCGGCTTTGGCGGTCATGCCGGCAAGGGCGATACCTCTGCCTCTGGCGGTGGCGCTTCTGTTGAACCGGTAGCTTTCTTGGTCATCAAGGGCGATGACGTTCGCGTGATGCCCATTAGCAAGGATAGCTCACTGGTGTCCAAGGTCATGGACATTGTTCCCGACGTGGTGAACAAGTTCAGCAAAAAGACTGACGCTGAATAACGTTTTCATAGCGAGGACGCTAGGTCTTCGCCTATTCAAGGTTGTCATGCCCGCGTAGGCGGGCATCTTCTATATAAAAAAGACCCCCGCCTTTTTGTCCACAGAGTGGATAACTCAACTAAGGCAATAAATTGCCAAGTTTCGTATAGCGGGGGTGACATTTTTGGGGGAGGGCGGAAGCCTTCCCTAATCTCTATTACCCCAGAACTTTCTTTTCGAAGTCGCCGAGGCAGTCCACCAGGGCCTGCACGCCTTCCACCGGCATAGCGTTGTAGATGGATGCGCGGAAGCCGCCCACGGAGCGGTGACCCTTGAGCTGCTGCAGACCGCGGGCCTTGGCGAATTCCAGGAATTCCTTGGCCAGGTCGTCAGCCTTGTCGGCGGCCACAACGTCCTTGTTGAACACGAAGGGCACGTTCATGATGGAGCGGTCTTCCTTGGCGGCGGTACCCACGAACACCTTGGAGTTGTCGAGAGCGCTGTAGAGGAGAGCGGCCTTGCTGCGGTTCACTTTTTCGATGGCTTCCACACCGCCGAAATCCTTGAGCCACTTCAGGGTGCGGTTCATCACGTACACGGCAAATACCGGCGGAGTGTTGAACATGTTCTTCGCATCGATGTGGGTCTGGAAGTTCAGCATGGTGGGAATAGTGCGGTTCACCTTGCCCAGCAGGTCCTTGCGGATGATGGTCACGGTGACGCCTGCGCAGCTGATGTTCTTCTGGGCGCCACCATAGACAACGCCGAAGTCAGACACGTTGATCTTACGGGCGAGGAAGTCGGAGCTCACGTCGGCCATGAGGAATCCAGACTTCGGCTTCGGGATGTTGTGCCATTCCGTACCGTAGATGGTGTTGTTGGCGGTGATGTGCAGGTAGGTGGCGTTGTCGCTCATCTTCAGGTTCTTGTCAATGCGGCTGTAAGTTTCGGACTTGGTGTCGCAGGCCACGTTCACGTTACCGAACAGCTTGGCCTCTTTGCAGGCCTTGTTGGCCCACACGCCGGTCAGCGCGTAGTCGGCGGTGGCGTTCTGGTCCAAGAAGTTCATGGGGAGCATGCAGAACAGCAGGGAGCATCCGCCGCCCAGGAACACGATGTCGTAGTTCTCGGGGATGCCCATGAGGTCGCGGAGGAACTGTTCGGTTTCTTCGAACATGCTTTCGATGGGCTTTGAACGGTGACTCATGGAAAGGATACTGATGCCGCTGTTGGCGTAATCGATGCAGGCAGCCGAGGCTTCCTTGAGTGCTTGTTCGGGCAGGACAGACGGGCCTGCGCTAAAGTTATAGACTTTGTTTGCCATGATTCGTTCCTTTTTTGAGGGTGGTCCCTATAGTTTTTTGCGTTGCCAAATCTAGAAAAATGAAGGCTTATTCGGGGGCATTCCGAGTGGAACGAAGTGGAGTGATAAACAAAATCGATAATTGAAGCCTCTTATTGGGGTGATTTCGTTGCGTATGATTCGGGACCCGCAGATTGATTATTCCAAATTGGAATTGTCGGCCGCCGAAATTATGGGAAAAGGCTTAACAACATAATGTGTAAAAATAAATTTACAAAAAAAAACAAAATTTAGTTTGTTTTGAATTATATTTACAAAATAACTTACCGTTTAAATTTTCTTTTTTGCAATCAGCGAAAGTGAGGCCCTATGCTACAATTCCGCTTCCCCAAACTCCTTGCCCTAGGTGTACTCACTTTGGGTCTTTTCTCTGCTACATTCGCTAGCGACATCACGCCCCTGCGCACAGGGCCGGTGAGCCAGTACGGCCAGCTGCAGGCGGGCAAGAACGCAAGCGGCAAAGGCCGGATTTACGGCAACTGTGCCGCCTATAGCACCAGCGACAACGAGGTCGTGGTGAAGGGTATGAGTCTTTTCTGGAGTTGTGCCGCAAATCAACAGCGGTACTGGAAAAAGGATGTCATTACAGGACTTGTGCAACGGCAGGATATTCAGTTGATTCGTGCTGCCATGGCTGTAGATGATATGGGCGATTGGGCTGATGGTCACTATTTTACAAAGCCCGATTTCTACCAGGCCATGCTGGATGAGGCCGTGGAGGCTGCGATAGAGAACGATATCTATGTGATTATCGACTTCCATTCCCATGTGGCGGCGGACAGTGTCGAGAACGCGAAGGCCTTTTTCAGGATTCAGGCGGAAAAATGGGGCAAATATGACAACGTGATTTTCGAGGTGTTCAACGAGCCGATTTGCGCTTCGGGTTCCGTGGGTGACAACAGCGATTGTAGCAATTATGGCGGATTTATTGGCATGGACGACATCAAGACCTATGCCGACCAGGTGATTTCGGTGATTCGCGAGTATTCCGACAACCTGATTATCGTGGGGACCCCCCAGTGGGACCAGCACCCCGAAGCGGCGATTAATTACCCGGTGAACGACCCGAAATCCAATGTGGCCTATGCCCTACACTATTATGCGGGTGAAACCTATCATCACGATTTCAATGACCTCACGTATAACGCCGAATCGGCAATGAACAAGGGCGTGTCCGTATTTGTAAGCGAATGGGGGACGGTGGACTGGGATGGAGGTGGTTCCGTCGGCGAAACCTGGAATCCTAGGTGGCAGACCTGGATGAACGAAAACAAGATTTCCCAGGCAAACTGGAATGCGGGAATCAACACTTCTGAAGGTGGTTTGTATTCATCGGAATACTTTGGCGCTGATTTTAACCCGACAAACAACTGGACCTATTCTGCTAGCGGCCAGTGGGTCAATGCAAATGTCTTTGCCGGACTTACGGAGGAGGAATATTCGGCTTGCACGGAATACGTGGACGAAGACTTCTTTATCCAGAGTTCCAGCAGCAGTTCCGAAGAATCCCGTGAATATGTAGTTACGGATTTTGACGGGAATGGAAATGCTCTTTATAATTATGCCTACGCATACGGCGCCTCCGGTCTCGGGAACACCTGGGATGCGGCATGCAACGATGGAGAAGGGTGCTATGTTTTGGTAATGGAGACCGCGGCCCAAAATGGAACTTACGGTGGAGGCCTACAGGGTATCACCGGCGACCCTCAAAGCCCGTCTGCCGGGGGTGCCGCAGTGTTCAATGTAGCCGTTCCGGGATTGTCTGGTTGTAAAGTGCTGCAATATAGCTACAAGGGGGCGGAACACACACTCAAGGTTCGGTTGAATGAAAGCGATGACTACACCTACATAAAAACGGGCTTTGCGCCAAAAACGGATTGGACCATGGCGACGGTGTCCGTTGCGGATATGGAAGATATGCATGGTTATGGGACATTGGGAGAAAATGCAGGAAGCGTTTCCGACATCCGTTTTGAGGTAGTTGGGCAACCAAGTCCCGATTATCTCTACATCGACGATGTGGAGTGCGTGCTGGGAGGCCCCTCCAGCAGTTCCGGCGGTGACGAACCTGCAAGCAGCTCCAGCATAAAACTCCCGGTCGTTGCGGCACCCACCACCCACACGGAACTGTTCGACGATTTCGAGGATGGCGATTACATGCCGTTGTGGGAAGGCGTTGGAAATTTCTGGGCAGAGACGGATGTTGTTGGTGGCGGCGGATCTTCGAATGCGGAGCTTTCCTTTGTGAAGGGAAGTGCTTCGGCCAAGGCTCTGCAAATGTCATACTCCCTGGATGTGGGGGACTATCCATGGGGTCCTCCCTATGTAACTATTTCCACCAACGATTTTAACGAGATGAATTTGTCACAGTGCTCGGAAGTCCGCTACGATTACAAGGGCGCAGCCCACAAGTTCCGCTTGAAGGTGAATTCGACCATGAATGACCTGCTGGACATGGGCTGGGGATTCCCCACCTTTGCGGTAACATCGCCTAGCGACTCCTGGCAGACCGTGACGATTCCCGTCGCAAGCCTTGCGCAGGAATGGACGGGCTCAAGCGGCAACTGGGTGGATGTAGAAACGGTACTCCAGTATGCGAATGGCTTTGACTGGAGGGTTGATGGTGAAGACGCAGACGACAAATCCAGCGGCACTCTCGCTATCGACAATATCCGTTGCGTGGGCCTCGCCGAAACGCAGTACTACAGGATTACATTCATGAACGGCACCGAGCCCTATGAAGCAAAGGATTGGGCCGCAGGCTCCAATGTACCGGACCCCGAAGGGACACCTGCCAAGGCCCCTGATGCCCAGTTCACTTATACTTTCAGCAATTGGACCTATGGCAGCGACGGATATGGTAATCCCACGAGGTATGTGACCGGCACTGCCACCTACGATGCCGTTTACAGCCCCGTTCTAAGGGCCTACACGGTTACCTTCTTGATGGATGACGGGACTCCTGTTGAAAACGGGGTGCTTGAAGACGTGGAATATGGAACCCTGATTTCGTCCATTGTTCCTGCGGACCCCACCAAGGAATCGACTGCCGAATACACCTATGCCTTTACGGGCTGGAGTCCCGATATTGCGGATGCCACTGTGACGGGAGACATCGATTACACGGCCGTGTTTAGTGAAAATAAGAACAAGTATGCCGTTACCTTTGTGGACGATGACGAATCCATTTTGAAAGCTGCGGTTGAGTATGATTACGGCACGTTGCCCGGGGCTATCGATGTGCCCACGGTCGAAGGTAAGAATGGCAAGAAATTTGCGGGTTGGGAACCCGGGCTAGCCACGGTTACAAAGGAGGTCACTTACAAGGCGGTCTATACCGACAAGATTGTCATCACCTGGAAAGATGACGACGGCTCCGTGCTGCGTCAAGATTATGTTGATGATGGCGATATGCCGAACTATGGTAAAGCACCTGCAAAGGAATCCACGGCTGAATTCACCTATACATTCGACAAGTGGACGCCAACGGTGGTTGCCGCTACGGAGAATGCGACCTATACGGCCTCGTATACAAGCGTGAAGAACAAGTACGACGTGACATTTGTGGCCGAGCATAATTCCAATATGGACAAGACCGTTTCTGTGGAATATGGAACCTTGGTGAATTCTGTCGCACCCTTGATTACCGGAGCATGGACAATTGAGTGGAACTATGAATTTGACGGTTGGGTACCAGCCATTACGGATGAGACAATCGTGACGGGCGAAGCTACCTATACGGCAAAATACAAGGTGACGAAGAACCGGTACACCGTTACCTTTGTGATGGACGATGGTATTGAGAAAGTTGCGGATGATGTTACTGTGGACTATGGAACATCAATTGCCTCTATCATTCCGTCGACCGACCCTGTCAAGCAGGCTACTGCTGCAAGGACCTACGAATTCGACAGGTGGGTGATAAAGGTTTCCGACATCGAGGATACGGAACTGGCTGAAGGTGCTGTTCTTGTTTCCGACATGAAGCTCAAGGCCGTATTCAAGGAATTCCCACGCAAATACGGAATCACTTTCTTGAACGAGGACAACAGCGTCTTTAAAGCACAGGTCTTGTATGAGTATGGCACCCTGGCCAGCGTGATTTTGCCGGAGGAAAATCCGACCAAGGATAGCGACGACAAATTCAGCTACACCTTTGCGAATTGGGACCCCCAGGTGACCGATGTGACAGGAGAGGCTGTCTACAGGCCGGTATTCACTTCAACCGCGCTTGCACCCGAGTCTTCCAGCAGCTCTGCGGAAGAGCCGGAGTCCAGTAGCAGCGAAGAGCCGGAATCTAGCAGTGCCGAGGTGGCTGAGTCCAGCAGCAGTGAAACGCCGGTTGTCTCCAGCTCCAGCGAAACGGTTGTGGCTAGCAGCAGTTCCGAGAAACCTGTCTCTAGTAGCAGTACGGAGATTGCCGAGAACTCTTCGAGTTCAACTTCGGCGCCTCTCAGTTCAAGTCGCAATGACGATGAAAAATCCAGCTCCAGCTCTGCCGACAAGACCGACGGACTTTACCCGGCGGTGGGCAGTGTGAACATGATTTTTGCCCACAACGAGCTGACGGTCACCGTGCCTAAGGCGTCGGAAGTGAAAGTCCTCGTGTTTGACATGCAGGGTCACCTGCAGGAACATTACCTGGGCTACTCCGCCGGAGACCACGTGGTGTCCCTCGGACACCTGAACAGGGGCGTCTACATTGTCCGGGTGGCAGGCGGGAACGTTGTGAAGACCCAACGGATAATGATAAAGTAGGGTTTGGTTTTCTACACCTCCAAACAAATTCCCGGTCGCAAGGCTGGGAATTTTCCGTAAGGGGCCTCATATCCAATTTTTTTTTCAAAAATCCCCTTGACAGCGGCACTACCCTTTTCTATAATTGACCCCGTCCAAGCGACAATGGATGATTAGCTCAGTTGGTAGAGCAGCTGACTCTTAATCAGCGGGTCGCAGGTTCGACCCCTGCATCATCCACGAAATGCCGAAATTCGCAAGATTTCGGCATTTTTTGTTTTGAGGCGGACTTATTCCACAAAATCGACCTTCCAGGTGAATTGATGTGCGCTTAATCGCATTTCCTTACGAAATGGCTTTGGGGTGAGGTCTATTTCTCCTTTTTTATGTATATTTTTCTTATATGTACCCTTGCCGCTGACCGTGGCAAGTTTTTGGTGTCAAGGATTTTTTATGAAGATTGTGCTGCCGGTTGCCGGTAGCGGAGTTAGGCTCCGTCCGTATACCGAAGACCGCCCCAAGTGTTTGCTGCCCGTCGCGGGCAAGACGATTATAGACTGGATTGTAGAGGACTCCCTCCCGCTGGAGCCCTCCGAGACAATTTTTATTACGGGCTACAAGGCCGACCAGATGGACGCCTTCCTCGAGGATAGGGAATGCTGGGGCAAGACCCGCACCGTCCGTCAGGAGAATCCCCAGGGTCTGGGCGAAGCTATCTCCCTGGCGCTGCCTTTCGTGAACGACGACGAGCCCATGCTGATCATCTTGGGCGATACGCTGTTCGAGGCGGACCTGTCCATCTTGAAAAACGAACAGGAAAACGTGCTGTACACCTTCAAGGTGAAGGACCCCTCCCGCTTTGGCGTGGCTGTGACCGACGGAACCGGCTCTATCCAGAAACTGGTGGAAAAACCCCAGGAGTTCGTGTCCGACGAGGCTATTGTGGGCATTTACTTCATTAAAGATGTGAAGGTCCTGAAGGAATCCCTGAAGTACCTGATGGACAACAACGTCCGTACCAAGGACGAGTTCCAGCTGACCGACGCCCTGGAAATGATGCTCCAGAAGGGCTGCAAGTTCCATACGGCTCCGGTCAAGAAGTGGCTGGACTGCGGCCTGATTGAAACGCTCCTGGCGACCAATGCCGACATTTTGAATAGGAACGACAACTCCAAGGATGCCTCTTTCCCGGGAACCACAGTCGAAGGTCCTTGCCATATCGGAAAAGACGTGGTCATTGAGAACTGCACGCTCGGGCCCAACGTGGCCGTAGGCGATGGCTGCGTGCTGAAGAACTGCTCCATCAAGAACGCCATCCTGTGGGATCGCGTCCAGGTGAAGTACGGCTCCATCCAGGATACAATACTCCATAGATAAAGACGGGCTGCCCCGACGAACGAAGGGGTAGCGGAAGCAGCAAGGAAATCCCCGCCAAGATGATGGTGGATCCTCGCCTTCGCGAGGATGACGTGATTAGTTGCGGGGATGACGAGATGCTGAAGCGAGGGGAAAGCTTTCCCCTTTTAGGTAATAGGCAATAGGTGACAGGTTGTAGGCGTTAGGATTGAAGGACTCAAGATGTATGGATCCCGCGCCTCGAACCTGGAGTCCCGATTCCCGAACCTCTTGTGTCCAGCAGCCCTAAATCCTAGATCCTAACCACTAACCACTAATCACTAATCACTAATCACTAATCACTAATCACTGCACCGCAGGTGTTTACCTCTCCAGCTGGAAGAACACCGCGGCCAGGGGCGGGAGCTTGATGTTGATGCTCCACTGCCTGTTCTGCCACGGGATGTCCTGGGTCCAGACTTCGCCCAGGTTCCCCACGTTGGAGCCGCCGAACATGTCGGCGTCGGTGTTGAAGATTTCTTTCCAGGCGCCGCGGGTGGGGGCTCCCAGGCGGTAGTCGTTGCGGACCACCGGCGTGAAGTTGAACACGCAGAGAATCTGGTTCCCGTGGTCGTCCTTGCGGACAAAGGAAACAATGGAATTGTCGGCGTCGTCGCACCAGATCCATTCGAATCCAGTGTGGTAGTGGTCGATTTCCCAGAAGGGGGCGTTTTCCTTGTACAGGTGGTTCAGGACCTTTATCATCTGCAAAAGTTTTCCGTGGCTGTCCCAGGTAATCAGGTGCCAGTCCAGGGACTGCTTCTCGTTCCATTCCCGGAATTGCCCGAACTCGTTGCCCATGAAGTTCAGCACCTTGCCCGGGTGTGCGTACTGGAAGGCGTAGGTGAGGCGGAGATTCGCGAACTTCTGCCAGTTGTCGCCGGGCATCTTGCCCAGCATGGAGCCCTTGCCGTGGACCACCTCGTCGTGGCTGAACACCTGGATGAAGTTTTCGCTATAGGCGTACACCATGCTGAAGGTGAGCTGGTTGTGGTGGTACTTGCGGTGGATGGGTTCGTGCTGGATGTAACTCAGGAAGTCGTTCATCCAGCCCATGTTCCACTTGTAGTGGAAGCCGAGGCCGCCTTGCTCCGGCGGGCGGGTGATGCTGGGGAAACTGGTAGATTCCTCGGCGATGAGGATGGCGTGGGGCGTGAGACGGCCCATGATGCTGTTCAGGTGCTTCAGGAACTCGATGGTGTCGTAGTTGATGTTGCCGCCGTCCTTGTTGGGCACCCATTCGCCGGGGCCCTTGCCGTAGTCCAGGTAGAGCATGGAGGCCACGGCGTCCACGCGGAGACCGTCGCAGTGGAATTCCTTGAGCCAGTACATGGCGTTTGCGATGAGGAAGTTCTTGACCTCGTTGCGGCCCAGGTTGAAGATGTAGGTGCCCCAGTGGGGGTGTTCGCCCTGGC
>JAEDLI010000140.1 GCA_016295375.1 Fibrobacter sp.
AAACCCCCCCCCCCCGCCCCCAAAAAACTTCTTGAGACCAGCTTTACTAAATCCTAGATCCTAGCCCCTAAATCCTCCCCCCCCTATTTTTCTATATTTGCCGCCCTATGAATCCGAATGGCGCTATCATTGTACAGAGCAACCTCGAAATCATGGTCGAGGTGGACAATCCCAACTACGAACCCGCACGGGACGCGATCGCCCCCTTCACCGAACTGGTCAAGAGCCCCGAGCACCTGCACACCTACAAGATTTCCCACCTGAGCCTCTGGAACGCGGCTTCCACGGGCCTCCGCGCAACCGAAGTGCTGGAACGGCTAGAAAGCCAGAGCCGCTACCCCATTCCCCAGACGGTGATTACCGAGGTGGAAGACTACATGGCCCGGTACGGCCTGCTGCGGCTCCGCAAAGAGGTTGACCGCCTGCTGCTGGAATCCGACGACACCTACATGTTCACCGAGATTTGCCACCTGAAGGAAGTGGAACCGTTTATCCAGAAATTCCTGGACGACAGCCACGCAGAAGTGGACCCGGAACGTCGCGGTCACCTGAAGATGGTACTTACCAACGCCGGATTCCCAGTGGAAGACCTGGCAGGGTATGTTCAAGGCGACCCGCTCCCCATCAAGCTCCGGGAGACCACCCTCGAAGGTCGTGAGTTCAAGCTCCGCGACTACCAGAAAGAAGCCGCCCAGGTGTTCTACGCCAGCGGTTCGGAAAAGGGCGGCTCCGGCGTTATCGTGCTGCCCTGCGGTTCGGGCAAAACGGTCATCGGCCTTGCCACCATGGCCCTTGTGCAGACCAAGACCCTTATCCTTACCCCCAACATTTCCGCCTCCCGCCAGTGGATCCGGGAAATCTGCGACAAGACGGACCTGACTCTCGACCAGGTGAAGGAATACTCCGGCGAAGTGAAGGAAATCGGCCCCGTGACCGTGGCCACCTACCAGATTCTCACCCAGCGCAAGAAGGTGAAGGACCCGAACAAGCAGGGCGAGCCCGAACCGGACGACCTGAGCGACGAAGATGTCAAGAAGGAACTCTCGAACTTCCCGCTGTTCAGCGAACAGAAATGGGGCCTCATGATTTACGACGAGGTGCACCTGCTCCCTGCCCCGGTGTTCCGCCTGAGTACCGAGATGCAGGCCACGCGCCGTCTGGGCCTTACCGCCACCCTGGTCCGCGAAGACCACAAGGAGACGGAGGTGTTCAGCCTTATCGGACCCAAGAAATACGACATTCCCTGGCGTGTACTGGAGGCCCAGGGCTGGATTGCCACCGCCGACTGTAACGAAATCCGCATTCCCATGGAAGCGGAACTGAAGATGAAATACGCCCTGGCGCCGGTCCGTGAAAAGATTACTCTCGCAAGCACCAATCCCGAAAAGACGGATATCGTAAAGCGGCTCCTCGCCCACTTTGACAAGCCCGACGACCGGGTGCTTATCATCGGGCAGTACATCGACCAGCTGGAAAAGCTGGCCCAGGAGCTGGAAATCCCGCTGATTACCGGCAAGACCCCCAACAAGGAACGCGAACGGCTCTACGCCGCCTTCCGCAAGGGCGAGCAGAAAAACCTGATGGTCTCCAAGGTAGGCAACTTCGCCATCGACCTTCCCGACGCCAACATCCTGATACAGATTTCCGGGACCTTCGGCAGCCGGCAAGAAGAAGCCCAGCGACTGGGCCGCATCTTGCGCCCCAAGAGCGACGGCGGCACCGCACACTTCTACAGTATCGTGACCCAGGATTCCAAGGAGCAGGAGTTCTCCATGAACCGCCAGCTGTTCCTTACCGAACAGGGCTACGCCTACAAGATTATCAAGCGGGGCGACTGGGATATTTTGAGCCGCACGCCCGAAGAACTGGCCGCGCGGTAATCCTCTAGTTGACGGCGAGCTGTATCTTTAGGCGGCTTCGGTACACGTCGCCCTCGGCGGAAGCCGTATACTCGTAACGTCCCGCATACAGAATCTCCAGACGTTTCTGGAAGGTCGAAAGCCCGAGGCCACTCGCCTTTCGGGGAGACTGGGACACCTTCGGGAAATTGGAATTTTCCGTTTCCAAAACAAGTTCGTCGCCCTGTTGCCTGATGGTAATATGGGCAAAGCTTTTTCCCTTGGGATTCTTGCTGTGTTTCAATGCGTTTTCTACCAGGGGCATGGCTACTAGAGGCGGTATCATCACCTTGGGGTTTTCAAGTTCCACATCAAAACGGTAATCGAAGCTGTCGTCTAGCCGGAGCTTTTCCAGGTTCCCGTACATCCGCAAAATTTCCATGTCTTCTTCCAGAGGTATCGCGTCGTCCGCTGTCTGGTACAGGGTTACTCGCAAAAGTTTCGAAAGCTCCGTCATGGATTTTTCTGCCCGCTTGGAATCTACGGAAATCAGTGCTGTTATGTTGTTCAACGTATTAAACAGAAAATGGGGAGAAAGTTGGTTTTTTAAAAATTCCAGTTCATATTGCAAACGGCTACGTTTCTGTTCCCTGACCACAAAACCGCGAAGGATTTGTGCCAATATAAGACGGTAATACACGCAGATAATGCAAACCAGGAAAACCAGCACCACAAAGGAAAAGACGGTCCAATAGCCGAAATGCCCTTTTACCGAAGAGAACATGTAGGAATTGAAAAAGTAATTTACTCCCTGATCGGGAGCCCGGTCTATCAAAAAAAACACCACTTCTCGCAAGAAGCAGGTTACCAAAATAACGACAGCATTATATACAAAATAAATCCCATAACGCTTATTGAGAATATAATTAGGAACGAGAAAATTGAGATTAAGGCCGAACACCCCGATGCTCATCAGCACGGGAAAATAGAAGTTCATGAGTTCTCGCCAGTCCAAACCGATTGCCGAACGGGTAACCGGATCCCCGATGTAGAGCATGGGAAAAATTAGGATAAAGAGAAATATGAGTATCTGGGGCACGTAAGCCGGGACAGGGAAAGACAATTCATCCTCCTGTTTCAGGATTTCACGGATTTTTTTCTCATATCGGTCGAAATCCCTTTCCTGGGCCCCCTGCCACCTCTGCCGAAGCTTGAAAATGGAAATTTTGCTTTTTTCTGGTTCCATGATGACAAAAATAGGTCAAAAACGGTCCCCGTAAAGCCCGTAATGACACTTTTATGACAAAAAAGCGATTTTTCCCGACAAAAAACAAATTAAACTTTTGCAAGGGCTAGGGCAGTTCCTGACACTCCGAAACCTAAACGGAGGTAGATTTATAGGCGTAAAGGAAAAGGATTTACTATGAACGCCGCTACCTACACCCGTGATGAGAAAAGTACTTATTTTCAGTATCTTGAAGATATTTCCAGCATTCCTCTGCTGACTCCGGCACAGGAGAAGTTGCTCATCAAGAAGGTCAAGGAAGGCAGCCGCGAAGCCCTGGATTTGCTGGTCAAGTCCAACCTGCGCTTTGTGGTGAACATCGCGAACCTTTACAAGGGCCAGGGCCTTGAAGTGGGCGAACTCATCAGCGAAGGCAACATGGGCCTTATAGAGGCCGCCCGCCGTTTTGACCCTAGCCAGAAAATCAAGTTTATCAGTTACGCCGTGTGGTGGGTGCGCCAGAACATTACCCGCGCCATCGCCGAAAAGGGCCGCACGGTCCGTATCAGTGCCGAGAAGGAGCTGATTCTGCGCCGTTTCAACAAGAAGGGCGGCAAGCTTAAACAGGTTGTGGGTGGCAGCTATGTGCTGGACACCGACAGCCTGGAAGGAGTTTCCAAGTACAAGGGCGACGCCATCGAAAAGGTGTTGATGATGGGCAACCGCACCTCTTCTCTGGAAGCCCCCGTTGGCGAAGACGGAGATTCCACCCTGGGAGACTGCATTCCCTCTGTAGAATTCCGCACCGAAGACCTGGCCGAAAAGAACAACCGCCGGGAAGTCTTCGAAAAAGTTTTGAACAAGAACCTGGACCAGCAGGAAAGCGATATCCTCAAGCTCTATTTCGGCTTCAAGATGGATAGCGACCTGAACCTGAAAGAAATTTCCCCTATGGTGGGGCTGTCCAAGGAACGAGTCCGTCAGCTCAAGGAAAGCGCCCTTGCTAAGCTTAGGAACGACCGCATCCAGAAAATGCTGGACGAAGCGGCATAAAAGTTTTTCTCCTCTCTCTCCTATTATCAAAAACCGGCCATAAAGGCCGGTTTTTTCCGTTTTTTCACCGTATTTGCCACCGATAAATTGTATCTTTTGGGCATGACTATCACTAGCTCGATTTTGCGCAAAGCATTTGTCCTTACCTTGGCCACCCTAGGCTTTGCCTCGGCAGCCGAAAAGTCCACCCCACCGGGAGACTTTTACGACGAGGTTTCTAGGCTGAACAAGGTATTCTCGGAAGTGAACCGCAAGTACGTGGAAGATGTAAACCCCACGGAACTTACCGACGCGGCCCTGAACGGCATCCGTAACATTTTGGACCCCCACACGGCAGTGTTCACCCCCAAGGACTACGAAGGCTTGAAAGTTTCCATGGAAGGAAAGTT
>JAEDLI010000039.1 GCA_016295375.1 Fibrobacter sp.
CAGCGGTGCTCCCGAGGCGGTAGTCAACGCTGAACGCACCAAGCTCGCAACGCAGATGGATATTATATCCAAAAATGAGGCGGCTCTTAAAGAGTTGAAGTAAGTCGCGTTTGTCATCCAAGCCCTTCGACAAGCTCAGGGTAAACTCCGTCGATGGATCTAAAATTTAAAGAGGTGTTCCTAACGGAACACCTCTTTTTACCTTTATCTATTTTCCGAATAAATCCGAATGTGAGCCAGTCGCTGTCGCCGAAAGAATCAATTCATCATTAAATATCTGATACATCAAAAGCCAATCCGGCTCAATATGACATTCTCTAAAATCGGACAAAGTTCCAACCAACTGATGATCTCGATTGTTAGGCGGAAGTGGTTCACCTTTCGACAACTTATCCAGTACAGCGATTAATTTGTTTAAGTCTTTACCACGTTTTTTCATGACCTTGACGTCATGTTTCATGCGGCTTGTGTACTTAATTTGGAACAAAGGCTATTCCTCCAGCATAGAGACAACAGCATCTGCAGCCGTGGCGTAAGGGCCATGGAGATTCTTGCGACTCCGAGTATCGTTAATCGCCTTCTCCAAAGACAAATCTTCTGGAGCATGGCGAACATCAAAAGGAATACCATTATGTTCAATGGCAAAAGTCAGAAAAATTCGGATTGCCGTAGAGGTGTCCATGCCAAGCGACTGGAACAAATCATCCGACTTCTTTTTCAGTTCATCATCAATCCTCATCTGCAGCGTTGCCATAACTAGGCTCCTTTTTCCATAAATATACACAATTTGCATTTACAAGTCAATAAAATATAACGAAAATGTATTTACAAATCATTACATATTCAGTCAAATCACGTTTTTTAGCCATTTTTCAGCCCTTACACAGCCTTCTTCACTTTTTTTGTTATTTTTATAATTGACATAGTTTTAGAGTTCGCTCTTATTCTGGACCTGAAAAACGACCAAAATTTCAACCATCCGAGAATAAGGCAGACACTCACACCCCAATGGTGTGGGTCGTTTGTGCTTATCGGATGGACGGTTTCTTGGTCGTTACCTCAGGTCAATAAGTGCTTACGATTCCGCACTTTTTCTTTTTTGGAAATGCAAATCGTCGGCACATGAGGTAAGACGAGCTCCGAGTTTTTAACAACGGAGCAACCGATGAAAAATACCCTAAACCTCATTCTCATGGCAGTAGCCATTACTGCCATAGCAGCTACTTTTTCCGCTTGTGACAACGGATAAACATTCACTGACCCGCGCGATGGGCAAAAATACAAGACAGTCAAGATTGGCGACCAAGTGTGGATGGCCGAAAATCTCAAATTCAAAGGCGGCGCAACTCGCATTAAAGAAAACGGAAGCAAATTTGTATGGGATTCCGCTCTTGTCGCATGCCCTGATGGTTGGCACCTGCCTAGTAAAGTAGAGCTAGAAAGCGTTGCTTCCGATACAAGTTTTCAGGACATTTGGTCATCTACAGAAAAAGAAGATTTTACTTACTCCGCCTTTGCCAAAGGCTCAGACGAAATATTCGCCGGTGTAAAAGAGTGGTATGACGGATGTGGTGCTTATGTTAGATGCATTCAGGGGGCTGCAGAGCCTCCCAAAAAACTGACTACTATAAACGGCTATAAAGCCGTTCGCGTCGGAAATCAAATTTGGATGGCAAACAATCTTGACATCAAGACACCAAATAGTATTTGTTATCTTGATGATGAAAATGAATGCTCTAAAGGACGTTTCTATCCTTATGCAGAGGCAAAGAAGGTTTGCCCTGAAGGTTGGCATCTTCCTTCAAAAACAGAAGCAGCAAAATTCGTAACCATGCTAAAACATGTTTACATAGAATTTTCAACAAATGGCTACTATGAAGCAAAAACGGAGCAGTTCGCTCATCTTTGGGGCAATGCTGTTTTGTGGACGGACACATATGGATTTGTAATAATAAAATCCAACTCTGGTCATCGTGAATGGGAAATATGGGAGGGTTCCCCATTTATAAAATCTGATGGTTGGAAGATCGCTGTTCGCTGCATCGCTGATGCTGAAGAAAACAAGGCAGACTAAATATGGCATTCATTTTTACCGTTCAAGGGCCGTTCAAAGTCCCAACGAATTCAAAGATATTTCGTAGCAAAAAAAAGTATACGGTCAATTCCACCGCTTTTTGGGAAAAAGAAGAAACAAAAAAAAATCGAAAATTGTAAGGGGTGCTATGTTTTTGCAAACGCCTCAGGAACAGGGTACACACCCATTTATGTTGGAAAGACAAACAAAACCTTTAAAAAAGAATGTTTTCAAGCACACAAGAAAACCAAACTAGACGAATATCTCAAAGATGTCGGTAAATCTTCTTTGTACATCTTTTTCGTAGTTTTAGAAGGTTTAAAAAAATATCTTGATGAAATTGATGCTTGCGAAACATTGCTAATTCAAAAATGCCAAAAAGCTAATCCTGACATATTGAACGAACGTAAGCTGAAAGAGCCTTTTGTTATTGAGGGAATATACGGAGATAAAAAAACAGGAAAACCCAAATCGGCAGTAAGCAAATTCAAAAAATGCCTGAATATAAAATAAAACATCTTTTATTCCGTCTTGTATTACCAGCCATACTTATGCTGTTTTTCACCTCCTGCATAGAGGTGGAGCATCATGTCTATGGCTCTAAAAATGATATAAAGATTCAATATGAGATTCTCGCCAACCATTCAATGGTTCAAATATCAGACAATGAAACGGGCGGTGAAATCATGAGCGACATGGCTGACAAATTTCGTTCTGTCAGTAAGGGTATGATCGTCAAAGAATCTTTACGTGAAAAAGACGGGGAATTATATGATGTTGTTTCTGGAACATTCTCGATAAAAGATAAGAGAAATGATTTCTCCGCATACAAGCCTTTGTTTGAAAAAGATCAAATGCTTATCCCTACACCCTTTGATAATTCCGAATGGGATAATGACAATTCCTATATGGTAGCTAATTCAAAATATTCAGTCTTTGTTGCCAAATCACTTTTTCCCAATGCATCTGCAGCCTATACTGTTCGTCCTAATGGGAAAATTCGTGAAGTTGATTTAAAAATTCGTGGAGATTCCTACATCATCGATTTACCGATTCTTTGGTGGCTAAATGGGAATGTTGCTGGAGTAATTTTAGCGAAATAGCATCCTTCATTTGTGTTAGGGATAGTGACCCCTTGGGGCGGAGACCTGCGTAGCAGGGCTCCGTTTTAGGAGGTCGGCGTCAAGCTAAGCGAAGGCGACTACCCCTAAAATATAGCCCGACCCGCACGAATAGTGCAGGGAACGCCCAAGGAGACTCCCGTGATTCTATCGGGGCGTCGCCCCTCCAGAATGACAGCGGGAATGTCAAGAAAGGGCCCTACAACCCTAGCGTCTTTTCGAATTCGGCCAGTATTTTCCGACCCTGTTCCCATTCGCCCAGGTTGGAGTCGGCGTTGATATGCCCGAGGCATCCCACATCCACGAACATGGAGCCCCAGGCATCTGCAAACTGGCGGGCCCGTTCGATGGTCACGTAGATGTCGTTTTCGCTGGCCACAACGCAACTGGGCACGGGCAATTTTTGCAGGGGTACAGGCGCAAAATCCTTCGCGAGGTCAAGCTTATCCACATCGGCTGGCGCTACAAGAAAAACCGCCTTGACATTGCCGGGGACTCCGCCTTTTGCCGCCTTCTCCAAAAGCCAGTGGACCGTTGTGACCACCCCCAGGCTGTGAGACACGAGAACGGTATCCGTTTTCAGGCCTGCTACAGTCTCGTCAAGGGTTGACACCCAATCCGCCTTTAAGGGATGGTCCCAACTGTGCTGATAGACACGGCTTGCGTCGGGCAGGCTCTTTGTCCAGTAGGTTTGCCAGTGGGTAGGTCCGGAATTGCTGTATCCGGGGACAATCAGGTAATGCATAGCCTCACCTCGCCATCACACAGTTCGGCAACCGCCGCATGATGGGTTACCAGAATCACGGTTTTGTCCTTAAAATTATCAAAAAGTCGCTGAAACAGGGTCCGTTCCGTAGGTTCGTCCAGCGCCGAGCTGATTTCGTCCAGCAACAAGACGCTCCCGGGCCGCAGGAGTCCGCGGGCCACTGCAATACGTTCCGCCTGGCCTTCGCTAAGCCCCATGCCACGCTCCCCCAGTTCCGTATCCAGACCGTGGGGCAGATCGAACACGAATTCCGCACAGGCCACCTGCAGCACATGCCACAGTTCGTCGTCGGTGGCATTTGGTTTTGCCAACTGCAAATTGTACCGAACCGTCCCGCTCATGAGGGTATTCCCCTGGGGAACATAGACAAAGTAATCGCAAGTCCTGGCTGAAACAGGCCGTTCAAAAACACCTGCTGAGCCACTGGAGTCCGTAGAATAAACAAGCACGCGGCCCTCCCGGGGTTCCACAAGCCCAAGCATCAGGCGGAACAGCGTCGTCTTGCCGGCACCGGTTGTGCCCATGATGGCGGTCTTGCTTCCGGGCTTAAAGTCGTGAGTGTAATTCCGGATGGCATCGTGGTCCGCGGTGGCGTAACGGAAGCTGACTTTTTCCAGACGGACGCCCAGGCCCGATGATCCTTCGGGCACGTTTTTTGCGCCGGGTGAAGCACCCATCGATGTACCTTTCATTGCGTCATCCAAAACACCCTTCAATGCGCCCTCCGTGCCATTAACCGAACCGTCGCCCTGCAGTTCCTGCAGGCGGTCGATGCTGGCGGTAGCATGAATCAGGCGGGGTGCGTTGTTCAGAATCGAAAGGATGGGCCCCTGAATCTGCCCAACCAGCTGCAAGAAAGAGGTCATGACGCCAAAAGTGATGGTGCCGTTACGGAGCCCGAGACCGCCCCACACAAAAGCCAACAGGTATCCCAGTGCAAAAGCACCGCCAAAGGCCAGCCGTGAAATCACAGAAAAACGGGTCTGCCTCACCACGTCGTGATGGAGGGTGCGCCGCATGGAATCCAGCCGCTCCGAGACCCAGGAGGCGCTTCCCAGACTCCGGAGCACGGCGTTGTTCTCTACGCCCTCCTGCACATGCATCTGGATACGGCTCTCCCCTTCGCGAATCTTGAGGGTCATTTTCCGCAGTCGGTAAGAGACGAACTGGCCAAACACAAGGGCCAGCAGCGTCAAGAGGACAAGAGCCCAGGCAAGCCGCGGGTCAAACCAGCGAAGCATCAAGAATGCCCCAAGAAGCTGTATCGCCGTCACCATCATCTGGGGAATTTTCGCCATAGCCACTTCGCTTACCAGCTCCACGTCCTTGGAAAAACGGGAAGTCACGTCGCCCGAAAGGAGTTCCTTTTCGCTGTAGAGCTTGCGGGTAAACAACCTCCCGAACATGGAGAGCCTAAGCGCGTTGGACTGCCGGATGGTAGCCACCGACGTGAGGTAGTAATACACTTGGCGAAGCACTACGTTTCCCACCACCGTAAGCACCAGCAGGCCCACCATGCGGGCCACGTCCTAGTCAGAACCGTTTTTGATGGTGCCGTCGATAAAGCGCTTGCTGAGCCACACCATGGCAAGGCCGAGGGAAACCTGCAGGGTTCCCACCGCCACGCGAAGCACCACGTTCAGGCGAACTCCGCGGATACTTTGCCATAGCCACGAGAGGTAATTCATTCCAGCACGTTCATCTTCTGCCAGCTTTCTACAATGGCCTGCTCGTCGGAGAGGGCCCGGTCGCGCTCCACCTCATATTCCCCGCAGAGGGCGTCTGTCAGCGTTTCCACCGTGAAATCCCCCTACTTAACGGCAGCACTCCAGAGAACCGCCGCCGTCTCGTTCAGACACAAGAGCTTGCCGAAATCGAGAGCCCCGATGCCCTCGCCCATAATCACTTGCTCGCCGCAGACCTCCCGCAGCACAAAACCGTTCTTGATTCGCATAAATCGCCTCTTTTTGTTTAAAATAGATTATTTGAGCTGAACACGTAAAGGGGTGTGAAGTCCAACCCCCGACTTGCACACTTCAACAAGTGTTGGCGAGAACTGTATGAACCCCTCCCACCTCCATCGCTTCGATACAGAGTCGGTCGAGGATGACGCAGGGCGGGAGAATATATAAAATACACAGATGAGCACCGGATTGTCAAAAAAGGACCCTCCGGTTTGCTATATTTGGCCCGCTATGGTCGAAGAGGGTCTTGAATCAAGCGTGCCGAATGAACCTGCCCTGGTGCAGGTCCTCGAGGGCGTGCGCACCCTGGAGCCACACCCGAGGCTCCCAGATTTCGATTTCGAGAGTCTGAAGGACTATTCCCGCATATTGCCCGCCATGCTGCCGAACTTTCCGGACTTTTGCCCCGCCGGCAATTTCCGCAAGAGCTACGCCGACGAGCTCACCTCCTGCACGGATTTTCTTTCGGGCTACGAGGATTTCAAGACCTTCACGGAACATTTCAGGGCCTACAACTTCAAGACTTTCCTGATGGAAGGGGAAAATCTGAAGCTTTTCCACAAGCCGCCCTGGCACTGGAGTTTCCAGCAGGAGAAAGACAGGGCCATCATCCAGTCGGGGCTTGCGGTGGCGGGTCTCATGGGAGCCCTGTGCTGCATTTCGCCGGGGAACTTTTCGTGGCACCACTACACGGTGCGTTACCTGCACCTTTCGCTCCTCACGGCGTTCCACCTGGTGCGCAAAGGCTGCATTTACCCGCAGATTTTCTGGGTCCAGCGGGACACCGCCCAGATGCGCTGGCTCCCCACCACCTTCATTCCCGAAATCAAGGCACTGGTGGACCAGCTGGAACAGAAGGCCCCCGAAAAGTTCGCCTTCACCGCCAAGGACGAGGAATACCTGGAAATAGACTCCCCCGCTCTCCACGTGCTTTCGCTGTTTATCGGGGCGCTACTCCGTTTTGCCCGGACCTACAAGCGGCCGGTCAAGTCCAACCACGGGAATCTGCTGAGCTTTTTCTTTGACGGGGTTTCCGGAAAGTTGGGGGCCAGCGGGCATGCCATTCTCGAAAAAATCCGGCAGTGGTTCTCGGTGTTCGGGCATTTCGACCTGCGGAGCCAGATTCTTTTCAAGGCGTGGGAGTCCGGCGACGACGTGTCCCTGGAAATCTTTGTAGATGGAGCGCGCCTTGCCACCCTTTTCCAGACAAACGATTCCAGGCTCGTGCCCCTGCAGAAAATCCTCTACGGGGTAGCGGAATTTTTCAAGCCCCTGGAAGCCTACCTGGACAGCCGGGGCGAAACTCCCGTAGTCATGCAGGGGGCAAAGTTGCTCCAGTTTTTGCAGGACTGCCTCAAGAAACTCGAGATTATGGGAATCCGCACGGAGATTCCCGAAAAGCTTTTGCATATCAACAAGCCCAAGGCCAAGATGCGGCTCCAGGGAAGCATGAGTTTCGGGATGTTCTCCGCTGGAGACCTGCTGGACTTTGACTGGCAGGTGGCCCTGGGCGACGAGCAGATTTCGCCACAGGAATTTCTGGAACTGGCCGCACAGGCAGACGGCCTGCTGAAATACAAGTCGGAATACATCGAGATTTCGGCCCAGGACATCGAAGAAATCACGAAGCAGGTGGAAGCCCCCAAGGAGCAGGCCCAGGCCACACAGTCCAAGCTGGTGCAGGCGGCCCTTACCGGCGATTGCGACGGTGTGCCCATCACCCTGACCGAAGAGACCAGGGCCCAGATTGACGCCTGGCGGGGCGAGACGGAAATCACGCTGCCCGAAGGCCTGAACGCCACGCTGCGCCCCTACCAGAAGCGGGGCTACTCTTGGATGTACAAGAACCTGGAAATCGGCTTCGGCTGTATTCTGGCCGACGACATGGGCCTCGGCAAGACCCTCCAGGTTATCGCCTACTTGCTGAAAATCAAAGAAGAGGGCAAGCTCAAGGAGCACAAGGCCCTGGTGGTAATGCCCGCGGGCCTGCTGTGCAACTGGCAGGTAGAAATCAAGAAGTTCGCCCCCGCCCTCACCTTCACCGCCTACCACGGCGGAAACCGGGACCTGCAAAAGTTCAACTCCGACATTTTGCTCACCACCTACGCCACCTTCCGCAAGGATTTCGAGCTTTTGAAAGCGGCCACCTGGCATGCGGTGGTCATCGACGAGGCCCAGAACATCAAGAACGCGGACAGCGACCAGAGCAAGCTTTTACGCAGCCTGCAGGCCCCCGTAAAAATCGCCATGAGCGGCACTCCCGTGGAAAACCGCCTCATGGAATTCTGGACCATCATGGACTTTGCAAACCGGGGGTTCTTCCCCAGCGCCCAGGAATTCCGGGAAAAGTACGAGACGCCCATCCAGAAGAACGGCGACAAGGTGGCCGCCGAGACCTTCAAGAAGATTACCGCACCCTTCATGCTCCGCCGCCTCAAGACGGACAAGAACATCATCAGCGACCTGCCCGACAAGATTATCCAGAACGAATACGCCGAACTGACGGCCACCCAGGCGGCCCTTTACAAGCAGACCCTGGACAAGTTCATGGCCATGCTGGAAGAAGAAAAGCAACTGGCCGAAATTTCGCAGGACTCCCACGGGCTATTCAAGCGGAAGGGACTCATCTTGCAGATGATCCTTGCCCTCAAACAAATCTGCAACCATCCCGCCACGTTCTTGAAGGGGGCGGAAAGCGCCGCCAACGAAGGTGCAGACGGCGCCATCCTCACCTCCGGCAAGCTCCAGATGCTCCTGGACCTGCTTACCTCCATCCAGGAGCAGGGCGAAAAGACCCTCATCTTTACCCAGTTCGCCGAAATGGGATTTTTGCTGAAGGAATCCATCGAAAAGGAACTGGGCATTTCCGTAGATTTCTACCACGGGGGCTGCAGCCAGACCCAGCGGAAGAACATGGTGGACTCGTTTCAGCAGGACCCCGAATCCAAGGTGCTGATTCTTTCCCTGAAGGCTGGCGGCACAGGCCTGAACCTCACCGCCGCCTCCCAGGTCATCCATTACGACCTGTGGTGGAACCCCGCCATCGAGGCCCAGGCCACCGACCGGGCCTTCCGTATCGGCCAGACCCGGAACGTGCAGGTCCACCGGTTCATCACCAAGGGCACCTTCGAAGAAAAAATTAACGCCCTCCTGGAAACCAAGAAGGCGATTGCCGAAATGACGGTGAGCGCAGGAGAGACCTGGCTTGCGGACCTGAGCGACAGCGAACTTTCCCAGGTATTCCGGCTAGACAGCGCAGAAAACCCGGCAGGCTAGGCTACAGGCCAGACTATTCTGCAGGCAGGATAATCTCGATATGGCGGGTGCTCACGTTCAAGAAGTGGGTACGGAACAGGTCCTTTTCGGTCTTGTCGCTGACCTTCACCTGGGTCACGGCGATAAAGTCCTTGTTCTCGCGGATATAGTCGGTAAGGCGTTCGTCACGGAGGGTGTCGATTTCGCCGGTGATGATAAAACTGTCTGTCCAGATTTTTACGAGCATAACCTAAATATAACGATTTTTTCAAATGAAAGCAAAAAAAAGTGTTTTTTTGTTGCTTTTTGCGGTTTCTAAAGGTATTTTTTCAAAAAATACTTCTAGATCCTAGCCCCTACAAGGAGACCACCATGGCAGCAAAGAAGAAAAAAGCAATTTCGACCATTCCGGGCAAGATGATTTACCACAACATGGACTTTATCGACAGCGACAGTGGCCGCCCCATCAGGATTATCGCCGAATTCATGGCACCCAACCAGATTTTCCAGCAGGAAGGTGTCCAGAACACCATCGTGTTCTTCGGTTCGGCCCGCACGCTGCCCATGGCAGAAATCAAGAAGCGCATGAAGGGCTGCAAGGACAAAAAGGAACTGGCCCGCCTTAAACGTCTGGAAACCGTAGCGGAATACTACGACGCCGCCCACGAACTGGGCGCAAAGCTTGGCCGCTGGGCCAACAAGCAGCACAAGGGTTTTGCCATCATGACCGGCGGCGGCCCGGGCATCATGGAAGCGGGCAACCGTGGCGCCAACGACGTAGGAACTTCTTCCGTCGGCCTCAACATCAGGCTCCCCTTCGAGCAGCACCCCAACCCCTATATCGACGACGAACTGAACCTGCAGTTCCGCTACTTCTTTATCCGTAAATACTGGTTCATGAAGCTGGCCAGGGCCATGGTAGTTTTCCCCGGCGGTTTTGGCACCCTGGACGAGATGTTCGAAATCCTCACCCTCATCCAAACCAAGAAATACGGTGACCGCATGCCCGTGGTCATTTTTGGCAGCAAGTACTGGAACAAGGTTCTCAACTGGAACTACCTGGCCGAAACAGGAATGATCGACAAGGAAGACATCAAGCTGTTCCATTTCTGCGACACGGTAGATGACGCCTACAACGTGATTACCAAAGCCTTGGAAAAGACGATGGAATAAGCCTTCGGCACAGTTACGCCCTACGGGCTTATTAGAAGTTACTAGTTAATAGTTGATGGTTGATAGTTGATAGATTGGGGCACCTGCGGTGCAGTTATCAGTTACTAGTTAATAGTTACTAGATTATCTTGTATCAAGAAGTTTCTTGAAACCTGCAACACTAGTAACTCAGAACTAGTAACTCGGAACTCTTTTTTCTACATTTGGAGTATGTTGCGAAACATCTTGGCAGAGACTCTGGATCGGGTTTCCCGCAACCTGGCACTCCGGCCACATTACACCATGGAAGAATACCAAAGGTGGTTCGACCAGAACCCGGAATTCTTGCACAGCGGCGCCATGGAAAAAATCGAGCTGGTGGAACCCCTCACCCTGGAGGGCACCAACAACCTGTATCGGGCAAATTTCTGGATTGAGCATCCCGGTTACAGCGACCTCTTTGGCGAGCGGGAAATCGTCGTGAAAATCTGCAAATTCTGGGCAGCACCGGGCAAGAATCGCCTCCACCGTCTGAACATGCTCCTGAGCGCATTCCAGGACGAAATCCGCATCAACAACCTGATTCGCGCCACCAACATCGAAGGCGTGGTCCAGAGCTTTGGCGGAGGCCTCGCCGGCAGGCACCCTTACCTCAAGATGGAATTCATCAAGGGCTGCTCCTTGGACAAGATGTTCAAGACAAAGCTCACCGACGACGAGATCCTCCACCGCATCGCCCAGATAGCCTACCTGGCCAACACCATCAGCCAGCTGCACTACTACCAGGTCATCCACAAAGACTTGAAGCCCAAGAACCTGCTCTTGTGCCAGAACCCCCTGCACAAGAACAACCACAAGATTCTCATCTGCGATTTCGGTTACGCCCAAGCGAAACTGCGAGAGACGGTGAACGAGTACGGCGGACAGCTCACGCCCTGCTACAGCGCTCCCGAGCAGGCCATCATGGGCGAGAACCTTTCGTCTTCGGTGGACTATTTCAGCTTCGGCATCATCGTCCACGAATACCTTACCGGCGAAAAACTGTTCCCACGGGCCATGGACATCTTTACCGAAGACGGCTACCGCATTACAGACCGGTATTTGGAATACCTAAAGACCGGCCGGGAAAACAAGTTCCAGGACCCAAGATTCCCGGAGCTTTCGGAATGGATCGACCGGCTCACCATTTTTGACAGTTTCGAGCGGATGCAAAGCTGCCCGAACCTTTTTGAAATCGCGCACAAATTAAGGGAAAAGGTCAACGCCCTGGGATACCGGGACGTGAACACCGACTTCTTGTGGAACCAGCTCAGGGAATACAACCGGTAGTGTCATGGGAGACATTTTGAACAGCGTCAAGGATTTTTTGAAAGGACTCAAGGTCCACCACTATACCGTTTTCGGACTGGTGATTGCCATCGGCATTTTCAACGCCGTCACCGCCCTTTCGCCGCAAATCAAGCAGAAACAGCGGGAATCCAACATCGAGAAAACCTTTGACCAGTGGTGGGAAGAGGAAGGAGCCAAGCAGTTCGAATCCGTTGGCCTCAAGGCCGACGAAAAGACCCGTAACGAAGAATTCGAGCAGTTCCGAGACCGCTACCTGAAAGAGAACGGCGCCCTGATAGTAGAAGACCGCGTAGAACAGATGAAAAAGGAATTCCGGGAATGGTGGGAAATCAAGGGCGGCAAGGAAGAATTTATCAAGGAGCACAACTACTATCCTAAAGAAAATGACTTTGTCCGCGAGCAGAACAAATGGGTCAAGGCCTACACCGACAAGCACCTGCGCTACCGCCTGGCCTTTGTGCCTGCCGAAGAGGAATACGACCGACTTTTGACCAGCTGGATTCTTTTCCCGGGGGTATTAAGCTTCTTGCTGTTCGCAGGATTCTTCTGCTTTGCCTACTACAGGCTTTCAGACCGGTGGGGCGTAGCGGTTGCGTCCGGCATTGCAGCAGGACTTGTCCTCATTGGCGGAATTTTCGTGTCTCTCTTTACGGCAACGTCCTTCTTTGACCACTACGCGGTAGAGCGGTACATGGGCGCAAGTGTCGCCCTGTGCTTTATGCTGGGAGCGGTAGCGTTCCCGCCTTCTAACGACAAGGTCTCGGCACTCACAAAAGGGATTGCCATCGCAGGTGTTGCCTTGGATGTTCTGGTGAACTTCGCGCTGAATGGCGGCATTTTCGGCGCCGTGGGCATTGCAAGCCTCATAACCTTTGGGCTTGGCGCCTTGGCCGGAAGCAAGATTCCCCGCAGGCTCAAGACTATCCAAGAGCACCAGGCCGACGCCCTGGCAGAACGTCTCAAGAAAAACGCGGCGGCAAACCCGATGGCCGCGCGGAAAGCTCGGAACAGGGCCCTCATAGACCAAGGACTGGACGAGGCCAACAAGGCCCACTACGAAGCCGCTCAGCGGACGCTGAGCCAGGCAATGAACGCCCTCTTGCAGGAACACCCCGTCGATTCCCCCGCCATCAAGAAACTTGCGGACCTGATGACCAGCCCCAGCGTGTTTATCGAGGTTCCCAGCGCCCAGTGGCTGGAATGGGGTGAAACGGCCAAATCCAAGACCAGCCTGGATTCTGCCCTTGTCCTTCTGGAAAAAGGTCTTTCCCTGGAAACCAACGTGACCCTTGCTCGCCGCGCCCTCTACAACATCGGCGAAATCCGGGTCAACAGAAATTGGGATTTGGAGCAGGGTATCGCAAGGCTCAACAAGGTTCTGGAACTGGGCGATGGCGATATCCTGGCCGTGCAGGCCCGCAAGATGCTTGCCAAAGCCGAAAGCCTGAAACCCACCAAGGAAGAGAGCGCGCCCGAACAAGAGCCCGAAACATAACCTTTCCATAGTCACCCCACGCATCCCTCCCCGAGCCTGCCCCGAACCTGTTCCGGGGTCATCCCCGATTACCCTCCCTTGTCATCCCCGACTTGGTCGGGGATCTCCCATATTTTATATATTTCACAATATGAAAAGACTGGTCCACAACAGAGAAAAATGCCTGGAATGTGCAGGCTGCGTTGGCGTATGCCCCGCCATGGCGCTTGACATGTATAACCTGGACCTGCAAATCGACCACGAGAAATGCACCAAGTGCGGCACTTGCACCAGGGCATGCCCCGTAGGGGCACTGACGCTTGAGGAGGTGGCCGATGCTTTGTGAAGAATATGACGTTGTGGTTATCGGCGCGGGCCCCGGCGGTTCCGTTGCCGCCCGTGAACTTGCAAAGCGTGGCCGCTCCGTGCTGCTTTTGGAGAAGCGCGAAAAAATCGGCTACCCGGTGCGTTGCGGCGAGGCCAGCACAAACCTTTCAGACCTGGAAAGCTACGGCCCCATCGACGAAGACTGTATCGAGACCATCATCAACGGAATCTATATTTACGGTCCTGCAGGCGTGAACATCGAGGTCCCGAAGCCCGGCATGGGGCTCATGCTGAACCGCGAAAAATTCGACCCCCTGCTCGCCCACCTGGCCGAAAATGACGGCGTAGAACTGGTGACCCTTGCCCGAGCCGAGTCCGTAAGTGACGTAATGGGCAAGGAACCCAACGGCTACCGCACAGTCCGCGTGGTAGAAGGTCTCGGGGATGCTGTGCGCACATCTGAAGTCCGGGCCAAGATGGTCATTTCAGCAGAAGGCGTAGAGGCCCGCATCGGACGGAGTCTCGGGCTCAAGTGCCTGCAGGCCCCCACCATGACCTGCACCGGCGTAGACATTCAGGTAGAAGGCCTGCTGACCAAGCCCGACTATCTCACCTTCTGGCAGGGCCACGACTTTATCAACGACGGCTACATCTGGAGTTTCCCGAAGCAGAAATCGAACGTCACCAACTTCGGTGCGGGATTCCTGTTCGGCGGTAAGCACGAAAAGAACATCCTGGAAACCACCCAGGAATGGCTAGACAAACTTTTCCCCGGCTCCAAGGTGAACAAGGTTGTGGGAGGACTCGTACCGGTCTCCAGCACCCTCAAGAGTTACATCCTGGACCGTTTTGCCCTGGTGGGCGACGCCGCCCACCACACGAACCCCCTCACCGGAGGTGGCATCGCGGCGGCCATGCGGGCCGGACGGTATTGTGCCAATACCGTGCACCAGGGCCTGGAATGCGGGAACCTTTCAAAGGCTTTCCTCAAGAACTACGAGAAGGAATGCTACAAGCGTTTCGGCAAGATCCACGACTTTGAATTCAAATTCCGCAAGTTCCTGCTGAACATCGACCGCGGCGAGCAAATCGGGCTCTACAAGGTACTGCAGGGTTTCGCCCTCAGCGGGTACAAAAAATCCGCCTTCCTGAAAACCCCCTTGCAATCTGCCAAATACCTCTGGACATTCCTGAAGTTCAAAGGCTAGCGCAAGAACCGCGCCACTCCTTTTTCTATATTTGCGCTCGAAAATAACGCATTCAAGGAGTTTTCCATGTTCAAGAAAATCGCTCTGGCCTCGGCTATCGCCGCAAGTGCCGCATTCGCCACCTGGAACTACTACCCGGTTCTCGAAGCCGGCAAGGGTTCCGCCGAAGCCGGCCTCTACTACGACTGGGACCACGACTGGTCTCAAGCAGGTCTCAAAATCGGAGCTCGCTACAGCCTGATTCAGAATTTGGAACTGTCCCTGCAAGGCTGGGGTTATCAGCTCTGGAGCGAAACGGATTGTGATGGCTGCGCCAACGGCGGTGACGGTCTCCGTGACCTGACTTTGGGAGTCCGTTACGGAATTGCCCCCATGATTACCATTTTTGGCGACGTTCATTTGCCCATCGGTGGTGATGAGGTTACCAGCGATGAAATCTTCATTTACGCTGGCGCCCAGTTCAGCATGCCCATCAACGAAGTTCCCGGCATGAAGTTCGGTACCGAAGCTGGCGTTCTCTGGGGCTTTGAGCACGACAACAATGAACGCGGACTTGACATCCACCTGGGCGGCGAATTGGCATACACCGTTCCCGACGTGGGCGTGACCCCCTTCGTTGGCCTGCAACTCAAATACCGCTTGACCGAAAGCACCTGGGACGACCACGGAACGGAAAGAGGACACAATGACGACGGCAACAAACAAATCAACATCTGGCTGGGAGCCGATTACTTCGTGATTCCGAACCAGCTGGACTTGATTGCCAAACTCTTTGTCCGCAGCGGAAAGGTTGATGACGGCGATGCAACCGGCCTCTATGTCGGTGCCGAATTCTTCTTCTAGTCGTAAGGATTTTGCTAATAGAATGGCGTGCCCAAAAGCACGCTTTTTTTTGTTTTGCTAGATGGCAGATCGCCGTCCGCCATGACGTAGTTCCTGGAACGGGAGCAATTAACGACCACAGGTCGCGTCACTTTACGTCGTATTCAGGCTCGGGCAGGCTCTCTCCGGCCTTCATAGCCTTGTCGAGGGCTGCGGACTTCGTGGGATCCAGCCACCAGTAAACGGGAATCGCGTCTTCACGATTGAAGCGGTCGAAGACTTTTTCGGGAGTGCCGTAGCGGTTCCAGTAGAGAATGCGGTGGTGGTCGCATTGCCACATAAGCACGTAGGGCACGATTTCGGCGAGGCGGTTATCCAACGCCTTCAGGATTTCGTTGCGCTTCGCGAGGTCGAATTCCGTCTTCTGCAAGTTGATTAAGCTATCGACGACTTTATCCTGCACACCGGCCAGGTTATTCGTTCCCTTCTGCAGTGCCGTCGTAGAATTCCAGCTAGCTTCCGGATCGCGAAGGCGGCCTGCACCCCAGTTCACCCAGTAAAGGTCGAAGTCCGCATCGTCCAAGCGCTTGCGCAAGGTACTCTGACTCATCTGTTCGATGGTCGCCACGACGCCCACCTTCTTCAGGTCTTCCTGGAACAGCGTGAGGTGACGCAAGTCTTCTTGGCTCGTGATGAAGTTGATGGCAAACGGCTTGCCGTCTTTTTCCAGCACTCCCTGGGCGTTCACCTTGTAGCCGGCCTCGGCAAAGAGGGCGCGGGCACTATCAGGGTTGAACTTGTAGAGCGGTGCCGTCGGATTCTGGTTACCTTCCCACAAGTCGGGGTAGTAGCTGTTGAGCAAGAAGTACTGGTTGTACATGTACTTTTCGTTCATGGCTTCGCGGTTCAGGAGCATGTTGAGGGCGCGGCGCACGCGGACATCTTGGAACTGCGGCTTGCGCAAATTGATGGCCATGCCCTGGAAACCGATGGGCTCCTTGTTGAAAATGCGCTGCTTCACGACCCAGCCTTTCTGAATGGCATCGAAATCCGTCTGTTTCATCCAAATGCTGCTGGTGTAAATCGCGTAGGCGTTGATGTCCTGCTTCTTGAAAGCTTCGAGAGCTTTAGTCTGGTCGTTCATGAAGCGGTAGCGGATTTTTTCGAAATTGTACTTGCCGCGGTTCCAGTTCTTCTTGAAGCCCCACCAGTCGGCACGGCGGGCAAGTTCCACATAGCGGTCTTCGCGGAAGGTCTTGATCTTGTACGGACCGGACACCACCGGGAATTCGTAGCGGATATGGTTGAAGTCCTTGCCTGCCCAGGCGTGCTTCGGGAAGGCAAGCATTCCCGCGGCTTCCCAGAAGTTGCCCCAGTGGGATTCCTTAGCAGTCATCTTGATGGTCAAGCTGTCCACGACTTCGGGGCGGTCGAAGCGGCTTAGCCCCACCTTGAATATAGGCGTCAGATTCTTTTCGTCCATGATGACGTCGTAGTAGAACTGCACATCTTCGGCGGTCACCGGCTTGCCATCGCTCCACTTGGCTCGCGGGTCTACATGGAAGGTAAACGTCTTGCCGTCTTCGGACACATTCCAGCTGTCGGCAAGGATTCCCACTTCGCGGTCTTCGGTGCTGTGCAGGCTCACGAGAGACTCGAACATCATACCCATAAGTTCGGCGGAGAAACTGTTGTAGTCTTCCCACATGTTGAAAGACTTCGGCATCGCGGAACCCCACAAGGTAATCGTTCCGCAGGGACGGGCGTCCTTCGAGGCTATGGGGTCATACTCGCCCGTGGCGGTGGAATCGACCGGCAACTCGGGGCAGTTTAAATCAACGTTCTTGCCCGCGGACTTCGTGCCCGAGGCCCCCTGCTCGTTGCAGGCGGTCAAGGCAACCAAAATCGACAAGATTGCAACATCGCTAAAACATTTCAAAAATCTCATTTTCATAAAGAATTCCTTTTTCATAGACAATGTAAAATAATTGCAATCACTTGATGATGTTCTGTTTTTTGTCAAATAAACATTAACATATATATATGTATCCAAAATTGCCCCCGCCGGACCGCCCCCACCGGACCAATTTTTCAAAAAACCTTTTTACATTTAGCCCCGAAAATGGTTTGGACGGTCGTCACATACGGGCTTATTGCCCTTCTTGCCCTGTTCGGCCTCTTCTACCTGTGGCTAGAAGTGCGCTTTTACCGTGCCCTGGGCACCGTCCGGGAGGGCCGTTCCACCGTGACCCCGCCCCCGAGGGTCAGCGTCCTCATCGCCGCCCGGAACGAGTCCGCAGGGATCCGGGCCACCCTGGATTCCGTACTGGACCAGGACTACGCCGGCGTCTGGGATGTTTGGGTGGCCGATGACCGCAGTACCGACGACACCCCCCAGATTCTGGAGGAATACCGCGCCCGCCACCCCGAACGGCTCCATATTTTGACCATCAAGGAAATTCCCGAAGGCGTAAGCCCCAAGAAACACGCCATCAGCAAGATGATCGAGGCCTGCGAGGGGGACATCCTGTGCCTTACGGACGCCGACTGCATTGTCCAGCGGGAATGGCTTACGGGCATCCTCCGGGAATTCGAACCCGGAATCGAACTGGTGGCAGGGCATTCCTACATTCCCACCGTCCCCGGCAAGTCCCCCTTCATCATCTGTATGCAGGCGGTAGAGACCCTCATTTACCGGGTGGCAGGCACAGCTGGCCTTGCCATGCACCTGCCCCTTACCAGCACGGGCAACAACCTGGCCTACCGGAAGGACTTTTTCAAGAGCGTAAACGGGTTCGAGAACGTCATCAAAATCCAAAGCGGCGACGACGACCTTCTGATGCAAAAGCTGGCCACCGACCGGCCTTTCGCCATGCGTTACTGCATTACCCCCTCCACCTTCGTGACCACAAACGGCAAAGAGACCCTGAAGGAACTCTGGGAGCAGCGCAAGCGCTGGGCCTCCAAGACCATCTACTACTCCCCGAAAATCGTGTTCGTGCTCTCCATGGTGTTCCTGTTTTTGACCATGCTCTGCATCACGGCAGCGTTTTCGCCCTTCAGCACCAAAGTTTTAATTGCAACCCTGGTTGCCTTCGCCCTAAAAAGCCTGGGCGACCTGATCCTCATTTTGCGTGGGCTCAAGATATTCCGGCAGGAGCACCTGCTCAAGTGGTGCATTCCCGTAGAAATCGTCCATGCTCCCTTTACCGTCTTGGCAGTGCTGTTCGGACTGTTCGGACGTTTCAAATGGAAATAAGTTAAGAACGGAAGTCTCATGGCAACTAAAACGAAAACTCCCGAAAAGACCCTGATTATCGCCGAAAAACCCAGCGTGGCCTCTGACCTGGTCAAAGTCCTGGGTGCAAAGAATTTCAAGAAAGAGACAGCCTACTGGGAAAGCGACACCACCATCGTGAGCCATGCCATCGGCCACCTGGTAGGCATAGCCGACCCCAAGGATATTGACGAACGCTACAAGGCATGGGACATGAAAACCCTCCCCATGCTGCCGGAAAAATTCCCCCTGGTGGCCCTCCCCACCACCAAGAGCCACCTGACCGCCCTCGGAAAACTCATCAAGCGTAAAGACGTCACCACCATCATCAACGCCTGCGATGCGGGTCGCGAAGGTGAACTGATTTTCTTCTACATATTGGACTACGTGCTCAAGGGGAACTTCAAGGGCAAGACCCTAAAGCGCCTCTGGATGCAGAG
>JAEDLI010000141.1 GCA_016295375.1 Fibrobacter sp.
AAGCATATCGATAGGGCCGATGGCGTTCAGCAGCTTGTTTCCGTTCTGCAGCATGAAGGTTCCGTTTTCGGCACCGAGAATCCACACGGCGATGGAGGGGTGGTTGTGTTGGTCGCGAACGAGGTCCGTAATCAGTTTTTTGGCAATTTCCAAGCCCTGGGGCGTAGAACGCATGGTGTGGATGGGAAATTCCTGGAACACCAAAAGACCAATTTCGTCGCAGATGTCCAGAGCTTCGTTGGTCAGCGGCGCTCCGCAGCTGCGGATGGCGTTGAATCCTGCGTCCTTGACGGCCTGCAGGTCTTTCTTGAGGGCGGGGTTCTTGTCGGTCCAGAGGCCGCCCTCGCTCCACTGCTGGTTGTAGCTTACGCCCTGAATCTTGAGGATGGAGTCGTTCAGGTAGTAGTCGCCCTTGATGCAGTCGAACTTGCGGAATCCGAAGGTCTTGACCACGGGGAAGCTGTACTCAGGCGGCTTGTTTTTGCCGGTCTTGATTTCCAGCTGGACTTCCAGGGCGAACAGGTTGGGCTTGTCCAGGCCCCAGACGCACTTGTCCTTTTTCCAGTCCTTGATCTGGAAGGCGAACCGCTGGGTCATGTTCTCCTTGTCCAGCTTCACTTCCTTGTACCATTCGTACACGTCGCCCACGGCGTTTCTCATGAGGAAACGGATACGGGTTTGGAACCCGCGGGGGTTGTTGAAGGTGATTTCTGCGGCTACACGTTCCTGGTCCATGTCGGGCTCTACGTGCAAGTCGGCAATGTAGGCGGAACTGCCGAGAATCAAATCTACATGCCCGAAGATACCGCCAAAGGGGTACTGGTTCCAGGGGAGGCCCACAGGCATTTCGCTGGGGTGGGCGTAACGGTCGTCGGCACCGTCGGCGCTTTCACGACCGAAGTCGATACGGCTGTTAGAAGCCCCCATGTTGGCCACACGGACGCACAGGACGTTTTCTTCACCAATCTTGATGGCTTTTTGCGTTTCGATAGTAAAAGGCGTATAAGCCCCGAAGTGGGTTCCCAGGCGGATACCGTTGAGCCAGACCGTGGCGTGGGTGGCGATCCGTTCAAAGCGCAGGAATATGCGCTTAGCTACCAGCTTGTCGTCGTCCAAGGTGAAACGCTTGAAGTAGAAGGCGCAGTCCTGGGACATGAGCAGCTTGTCAAAGCTACGTTCCCAGACGTGGGGAACATTCACGGTTTCGGTATCGGAGGGGTTGGTTGCGTACCAGCGGTTGGAAATTCCGGAATCTTCCGTATCCCACTTCATCTGCCAGTCGCCGTCAAGGCTCATGATTTTGTTCATTCGGGCTTTCCTTTTATACGGCAAACCCCCTGATGGGGGCTTTTTTGTATCGGGGTAGCCAGATTCGAACTGACGACATTCTGCTCCCAAAGCAGACGCTCTACCAGGCTGAGCTACACCCCGTCGGTGCACAAATATAGTAAAAGCTTAAAATATATTTTTGTTTTTTTACCCGTTTTTTCGTTTTTTTAGCCAAAATTTGCGTATATTTCTGCATATGCAGAAGCGGGTTACTTTACACGGGATAGGGCCTATCGTTTTGACGGTGCTAGGCTTGTTCGTTGTTCTGTTGACCGGTTGCAGGACCGAAACCCAAAGTCAGTCCGCTCCCGTAGTGAAATCTTCCAGCTCCGTTCTTGTCCAGTCCTCTTCTAGCGAGTCAGAAACGATTGTCGATTCGGCAGTTGTGGATTCCGCGGTTTCGGACACGGCGACAGCAGATACCTCTGTTGCCGATACGGCAACAAAAGAGATTAAGGCGGTTGCGGACACCCTGGTCCAGTCCAGTTCCTCCGAAAGATCCAGTTCTTCTGTCGCAGAAAGTTCTTCTGCAGAGGCGGAGCTGTCCAGTTCTTCTGAAACGCCTGTAGATTCAGTTCCGCAGGCAACTGTGGATTCCTCCGTTCAGGAGGTTGCCCTGGAAGAATCCCAGCCTGAAGTAACTCCCGATAGCGCCATGGCAGATACGGTTATGCCAGAAGCTCCTAAGGATACCTCCCTTTGTGCAGACGCCCCGGCCGCAGTGCTGTGCGACAAGAGGGACGGCCAGATGTACAGGACCGTTCGTATCGGCACTCAGGTCTGGATGGCTCAAAACTTGAATCATGTCGTAGAGAATAGCTGGTGCTATATGAACAGCCTTGAAAACTGCTCCAACTACGGCCGGCTCTACCAGTGGGCTGCCGCCATGGCGTTGGACAAGGCCTATGGTCATTCCCTGGCAGGGGAACATCTTGGTGAAAGACACCAGGGGGTGTGTCCGGATGGCTGGTTTGTCCCGACCGACAAGGATATGGAAATTCTTGTCCACTATGTGGCGGAATCCAACAAGGCTGCAGGTCTTGCCTCCGAAGAGGTGGGGACGAGTCTGCGTAAAGAGAGCGGTTGGGAAGAAAACGACGAGGAAATTCTGGGTACCAACCGCTACGGCTTTGGGGCGGTTCCTGCGGGTTACCGCGATGCCAACGGCTCATTTGCCTTCCTTGGCGAAGAGGCTGATTTCTGGGTGGCCGAAGAAGACCCCAACGGGACGCATGCACCCCATTGGAACCTGTATTACGCCAACCAGATCTTTAGCGGTGAATACAGGAACCTGAAAACATTTGCTTTCTCTGTTCGCTGCATCAAGAAGTAGAGGTTGTGTATGGGGAATACTTTCAAAACAGCGTTATTTGTTTTTGTGATTCTTACGACGGCGTTATTTGCCGTAGAAGTATTCTCTTTGCCCAAGGTGACTCCGGAACTCAAGGCTGGTGCCCAGGAATATTACAACAACGAATGCAAGGCCTGCCACCGCTGGGGCCGCAAGTTTGCCGCCCCTCCCATGAAGGAGAATGTTGCCCAGTACGCCGAAAAACCCGAAGAGATGGTCAAGTACCTGATGCACCCCACTCCGAAACACCCGGACATTTGGCCTGCGATGGAAATAACGCCCCTTACCGAAGACCAGGCGAAGATGATGACGGCTTGGCTTTTATACATTTTGGACAATCCGGAGGATCCGGGCAGGCCTAAGTAACTGGGAGTGGGAATGAAATACCTGATGGCGGGATTGTTGGCACTTTTGTGCGGGTTCTTCCTGGCCGATTTCCTGTTCCGTCAGCAGGCTTCCGAAGTCAAGACTTCAGCAAATATTCCCTTTGACCACGCCCTTCACGGGGATTCCATCGGGCTGGATTGTTCCCATTGTCATACGGGAGTGACTTACCAGGCTCATGCCTACCTGCCTTCCAAGACGGACTGCATGGACTGCCATAGGCTGCCCTTGACCGAGAACCCGGGAATCGAGAAGCTGGATTCCGCCTTGAGCCGTGCCGAGGAATTCCCCTGGGTGCACAAGAGTGTTTTGCCAGAACACGTGGTGTTCCACCACGGGCTTCATTTTGCGGCAGGCGTGCAATGCAGCGACTGTCATGGCTCTACGGAAAAAATTCGAAAGAACCGCTACGGAGGGGAGCGCTTTACCATGCAGAGCTGCCTGGACTGCCATAGCGGAAAGACCTTCGAAGGTCGGGGCTTCAAGAAGGCTGCCATCCATTGCGGCGCGTGCCATCGTTAGGGTTTTGTTTTATGGATAGGCGAGAATTTATCAAGGCGTGTTCGGTGGTGGCTTTAATGCAGGTCCTGTGGGGCTGCCGTCGCTTGCCCGACCTTTCCGGGGCGAAAGTTCCAGAAATCGCCGAGTTCGAAAAAGAAGTCCGACTGGCCCTGTCCCGCGCCAAGGGGGCTTTTGACCTGGTGCAGGTCCCCATGCCAGGGGCTCTTGATGTTCACGGGGCTTCACCTGTGAACCGTTTCGGCATGGCCATCGATTTGGACGCCTGTGACGGTTGCGGCAAGTGCATTCTGGCCTGCATGCAAGAAAACAACATTCCCCTGAGTTCCAAGGGAGAGCGTGATGCCGGGCGGTTCATGCACTGGATAGAGATGCACGGCGGCGCCCCTGCCATGTGCTTCCATTGCGGAAACGCCCCCTGCGAAAAGGTTTGCCCTACGGGGGCGGCAAGCCACACGCCCGACGGCCTCAGCACCATGATGTACAAGCGCTGTACCGGCTCCAGGTTCTGCGGGGCGAACTGTCCTGTGGGGGCCCGCAAGTTCAACTACGTGGATAGCGTCAAGGAAGGTCTTGCCCGCAAGTTCAATCCCGAAGTTCCCTTGCGCTCCAAGGGCGTCATGGAAAAATGCTCCCTGTGCTTGCAGCGCCTGCAAGACCACAAGCACGCCCAGATGGCTACAAGGCCCAGTGTGGAATGGCGGGGGAGTGGTCTCAAGACAGCCTGTAGCGAGGCCTGCCCCAAGAATGCCATTATCTTCGGGAACTGGCTAGACCAGGAATCCCCCCTGGTTCAAGAAGCCAAGCACAGGAA